>NZ_JBKVXZ010000001.1:0-182884 GCF_046973065.1 Flintibacter sp.
TGGCGGTCTATCTCTTGTTTTCGGTTGCTTGCTTCCTTACCGTACATGAGCATTGGAACCTGGGTTGTCCGATCCATAGCCCTCCAGCAGATTGACAACGCCCCACACGCCAAGTCCAGCGCCGAGGGCTACAACAAGAGTCTGCAAAGTATCAATAGCGGAAGTGAAAAACTGCATAGAGCCTCCTTTTCTCCGGGGTATTCCCGGCCATGAAAAAAGCCGCCATTTCTGGCGGCAGGTTACATACTTCGGGACACTTTGTCCCAAAGCCCTATTTATGCAAAGGCGTCCGGATCGTCGATGTCATCATAATTGAGGATGTCCTCGTCCTCGCTTGTGATCCCATCGTCCGGCACAGCCACGGCATACACCTCACACAGCTCGTCCGGCCCGGGCCGCCTGCGGCGGTTAATGAGCCGGTCAAGGTCAAAGGCGTTTTTCTTTTTGTCGGCTTCAGCCGTATATCGGTAGTTCGGGTGCTTTTTCAAATCGTATTTCGGGGAATAGAACGGGGGCAGGCCCCGAAGCTGTAAAATGCACTTATCCCCGGGCATGGTTGCCAGCTCGCTGGGTGTCATCAGCTCCCGGCCCAGCCGCTGGTTATTTTGACTGTAGCTTTCCGACTGCCCACGGGAGCGGCTGTCGGTCTGCATGGAGATGGTGGCTTTCCCCAGCCAGTTTTCCGATATTTCCTTGATGGTGCTCGCCTCACGGCCTCCCAGGAATACCACGCTGTCCATATTTCCGAGAATTGTCTCCGCGTGTTTATCGTAAATGGCTTTGCACTGCGCCAACTGCTGGTAAAAGAGCGTCAGCGATACCTCGCGGGAGCGGATTACCGCGCAGATTTTTTCGAGCTGGGGCACCTGTCCCGTGTTGGCCGCCTCGTCCCACAGCACCCGTACATGGTGGGGCAGGCGGCCTCCGAAAACATTGTCGGCCCGCTCACACAGAAGATTGAACATCTGCGAAAAGGCCAAAGCCACAAGAAAGTTATAGGTCTGCGTGGTGTCCGAAATGATAAAGAACACCGCCGTTTTCCGATCTCCGATGCGGTCAAGCTCCATCTCGTCATAGGCCATAATCTCCCTAAGCTGGGGGATGTCAAAGGGCGCAAGGCGGGCCCCGCAGGAAATCAGGATCGACTTCGCGGTTTTGCCGCTACTTAATTTATATTTGCGGTACTGCTTGACCGCAAAGCAGTCCGGCTTGCGCTTTTCCAGCCCCTTGAACATATAGTCCACGGCGTTTAAGTAGTTTTCATCGTCCTCCTTTACTTCCATGCCGGAAATCATATCCACCAGCGTATTCATGTTCCGATCCTCGGCAGGGCCCTCGAAAATGATATAGGCAATCAAAGCGCAGTACAAAAGCGTTTCCGCCTTCGTCCAGAACGGATCGCCTTCCTTGCCCTCGCCTTTGGTATTGGAAATCAGCGCATCCACAAATTTAAGGATGTCGGCCTCATTCTTGATATAGGCCAGCGGATTGTAGTGCATGGATTTTGAAAAATCAATGGAATTGAATACCTTGATCCGATACCCGCGCCGCTGTAAGAAAGATCCCACCTGGGAGAGCACCCCGCCTTTCGGATCGACGCACACATAGCTGCATCCGCCGTTTTTATCCGCGCTGGCCTGCAAAATCTGCGGAGTGAGCCAGAAGCGGGTTTTGCCCGAGCCGGACGAGCCGATCACACAGGCGTTAAGGTTGCGGGCGTTGGCCGGGTTTTTCGGGCGGGTGTTCATGGTAAGGAACTCTGTCCCGGTCAAAATGATGTTGTTTTCAAACTTCGGATCGATAAAGGGCTTGATGTCCTTTTCCGTTCCCCAGCGGGCCGATCCGTATTCTTCATCCCGTCTAAATTTCTTTGCGTTCTTGCTTTTGAAGTAGATCAGCAGGCGGAAGCCTGCCGCACCCACAATGCCGATGAGCCAGTCAAAGGGAGCAAGCCCCGGCGCAAAGTCGGCAAAGGCCGGGCCGATAGTCTGCCCCAGGCCCATGAGCTTATGGGCGAAATCTGCGCCAGCGGCCAGCCGGTAAGCCGTCCCCAGCTTTAAGCAGGCCCACAGCACAAACAGATAGGGGATGTTTGGAAGTACATATTTTTTGATGTTATCTGTCCTCACGAACCGCCTCCTTTACCCGTTCCCGCTTGCGGGGCTTTTCCTTCGCAAGCTGATCCGCCGCCTGTTTAAGCTGTTCCCGGATGGGGATGCGGCGGGATTTGGATTTATTCAGCACCTTCCGCGAGTATTCAGAAAAGCAGGCGGTGATCGCATCCGCCTGCCCCGACTTGAAAAACAACAAGTATTTGTCCGGCCCGGTTTTATAAAAGGCATAGTCCACATTCCACTTCCGGGCCACCCGGTCAAACACCTTCGTGTCCCCGGAAAGCTCGATGCTGTTTGTAGCCGCTCCGTGTCCCATGAGCTTTTTCACGCTCTGCCTGCCGTGGGGCGTCTGGCGTTCCCGGTAAGCCTTTCGGATCTTCCGGCCCACAGCCCCCAGCACATAGGCAAGGCCCCGCGCCGTCAGCTTGCTTGCCCGGACGGAAATTGCTATGGTACGCCGGGAAACATCTTCATCAATCAGTTATACCGCCTCCTTTCCGGCGGCCGCCTCGGGACAAAGTGTCTCGAAGTGCCGCCTATCGTTCCTCACGCTCCTTATGGGAAAGTTTCCGAGAGCCTTCCAAAGAGGAGCCGTCAATAATCTCCTTGTAGGCCGCCATCTGTTCCCGAATGGAAAGTTTCGGATAGGAGAAAACCCTGTGCTCGGCGGGAATATCCTCGATCCCGTGGTAGTGCTCGATGAATTTCCCACCGTTATTCAGCACATAGCCGCCGGGGGCAAAGTGGCCGTCATCATTGATCCGAATATCACGCCCGTATGCCTCATAGTCAAAATAATTCAGCAAATGCTCCGGCACATCAATAGCCTCCATGTCCTCCACATAGATACGGCCCAGCGTTTCATCGTCCCCCACACCGGGATAAAATTCAAAACAGTCCAGGTTCTGCGTGAGGTTGATAAGGTCGGCCACGCTGGAAGTGTGCTCCCCGCTGTCAATCACAGCCTCGAATTTCTCCAAATCGCTTTGTTCTAATTCGGAAAGCAGGCAGGCCAGATGGTTGAGCTCGTCAAGGTTTTCGTATTCCGTCAGATAGTCATAGAGCCCCAGCACATCGCCGTCAAAGCTGGTAATGAAAAACTCCTCATACCGCACGCCATCCACGCCGATGCGCTTTAGGAGCGCCTGCACCTCCTCCGTGGTAGTGGGGAATTTCAGCGTTTCTCCTACCAGCTCGCCCTCGTTATATTTTCCCAGGTTCGTGATGTAGGCTTCGAAAAGGGCCGCCATCAGCGGCGGCCCTGTCCCTTGACGGTAAGGATGCCATCAAGGGTGGTAGCAGTAATCCCCAGCCGCTGGGCAACGGCGATGTCGTTTTTCATGGCCTCGGTCATAGTATGGCCGCAGACTACCAGCACATGGGAGCGGCGGAGCAGGTCGCGGCTCATGTCAATACCGCTTTTGTGCTCCTCCGGCACTGCGTCATTGAGGAATAAGGGCAGATACAGGGTAGGGCAGATGGGCGAAAATCCCGCCTCATATACCGCCCGGCAGTAGCGGGCCGCCTGTTCCGCGTTTTCACTGTCACCGCCAAGCCATCCGGCGGTAATATAAGCAAGTGGCCGTTTCATTGTCAAAACCTCCATTCATTGAAGAAAGATACTTCAGCCCAATCCCCCCGCCCTTTCCCAGTCATGGGAAAGGGGGCGGCTCTGGAGGATATATATACCCCCGCCGCGCCGCTGGAAATAGCACAGCCGGGGCAGACCGTAAAGGGCAGGCCGCCGCAAGCGGCGGTGCGCTGCACCCTTGACGGCCCACTCCCGGCTGTACAGGAAGGTAGGCGGCGACGGGGGATATATCACCACAGAGCCCTCTGCAGGAGGGGCCCCCTCGGGACAATTTGTCTCGAAGTGTGGTCGGGTTACTTGTCTTTTTCCATCTTTTTCGGGGCTTTTGCCAGCTCGGGCGGCTGTTTCTCCTTCCACTCGTCCAGCAAAGTCATGATCTGCTCCTTCATTTTGGCGGGAGTGGCCTCCTTGCCAAAATACTTCTCCAGTTCAGCCATCGAAATAATCACGCCGCGATCCTCCTTTTTCTTTTCGCTTAATATGCCGTCAATCACATCGCCGTTGAGCTTGCCTTCCTTATCCAGCTCCCGGAGCTGTTTCGCCTGGGCCAGAGATGGGGACGCCTGTTCTCCGTCAATGGAAACGGCAATCAGCCTTTGGTTTTTCGGCTTGATATAGGAAAGCTCCACCGCAGGCATGAAGCCCATCTTTTTATCGTCCACCTTATCCATGAGCTCCGGGACAAGGTGGTTAAGGCGCAGATACCGCATAACCTTTTTATAGTTCATGCCATGCGCCTCGCCCACAATCTCAACCGAGCGTTTCCCCACATCGCCCTCGGCCACACCTTTCAGCCGGGAGCCCTGGTGCTTGATGTCCTCTACCTCCAGATCCAAAAGGGCGGCCAGTTCGCTGGGGAGCGTTTGATCCCTCTGTTTGTTGCTGTCCTTCATGGCCTCCACCGCCTCGTGGTCGGTCATATCCCTGACAATAAAGGGCATTTCCTCCAGCCCGGCCAGTTCGCTGCCACGGCAGCGGCGATGGCCTGCCACAATCTCATAGCCGTTTCCATCCTTTTCCGGGCGGGCAAGTCCGGGCACCATAACGCCGTTGAGCTTGATGGATGCCACCGTTTCCTGCATTTTGGCATCGTCCCGCACCTTGAACGGATGGGGGCGGAATGTATGGAACGGGTGGAGCTCGGAAAGTTTCAGATAGACCAGCTTTCCCTCCTCCACAGGGCGGGGCGGTACAGTCGGCTCCGTCACACCCTGCTCCGGGGGAGCGGCCTCCTTTGCGGGCTTATCCTTTCCGGCATCCGGGGGAGCAGGAGCTTCGGGAGCCTTCCCGCCACTTCGGGACAATTTGTCTCGTTGTGACGGCTGGGCCTTGTCGGGGGCCGCCTTGTCAGCCTTAGACGGGCGGCCCTTGCGGGGCCCGGCCTTTTTGGGTTCTTTTTCAGCCTCCGGCCCGGGGCGCTCTGTTTTATCAGACTTAGGGGGACGGCCACGGCGCGGCTTTTCAGCTTTCTTGCTTTCAGCGACAGGATGCTCCGGTGCAGGAGCCCCGGCCTCCTGTTCGCGGGATGCCTCTGCCTTTTCCACCTCGGCCCGGGCCGCCTGCCGCTTTTCTGCCATGAGCGCGTCAATCTGCTCCGCAGAGATTACCACATCTCCGGGATCGGCAGGCCCGGCCTGTTCCGGCGGGTGTTCGGGAACGGCGGCCTCCCCGTGAGCCGGATCAGCCACAGCGGGCGCGGGGGCCTCTTCGATTTTCTGCACCTCGGGGCCCGTGTTCAGTTTTTCATCTGCCATTCACTAACCTCCTTTTCGTGAAAGTTGCACAATTTTCGAGCTTAAATTTCTGTAATTATTTTTCTACCTCCTTCCGGTCTATCCACGCAAAAAAGCCGCCCAAGATAGCACCTGGACGGCTTTCTGCGTAATGTGATAGATCAAATATTATTTTTTTCGGATTGCAGGCCCCGAAAAGCCTTGTATTTACAGCGTTCCTAATAAGAAACAATCATAAGAATATGGTTCCCACTATTCCGTCGTTGGAAAAAATCTGCATGGCTTTTGGCATCACGCTTTCTCAGCTATTCGCAGAAGAAGATTCACCGGTTTCTCTGACTGATTCACAAAGGAAGCTCCTGGAACGATGGTCAAGATTGAGTGAAGAGCAACAAGCCGTAGTGTTTGCTTTAATTGACAAAATGTAAAAAAGCCGCCAGAAGCAGCATCTCATGGATGTGCCTCTGGCGGTTTTGCTTATGAATCAAAATCTAACTGTGGAGCCTCCGTTACGGTTCGCAGGTATTCTTCCGGATCGCCATTCAAAATCAATTCTGCATAGGACAGCGGATCGTTGTAGATGAGCCAGTCCAGTTCAGACCACTGGAAACGACTATTCGCCACCTCATCCTCAACGGCGGTGCAGTTGAGGGAAACCATGCTGCCGTCGGAATATCTTAGTTCAACGCAACCTGTGTCCATGTTAAATTCACAGGAAAGTAATGTTTTCATAATGCTATCCTCCAATATAGGCTCTGTTAACAAGAAAAACTCCCGCCTAATTCCTGTTAGGAATCAGACGGGAGTTTCGTATGCACCCGAAAACCGTCAGCTAACAGTTGATAAGTGATTTAGTTCCTTATCACTGTTAAGCCAACGATTTTAAGGCTTTTTCCTTTTCTCAAACCGGAAGGTCTCGGATCAGGCCTCCGGGATCCCTTGTACTAAATCTGGCCATTTTTGAGGTCAAAATTTAGTACAAAACAGGTGGGGTATGTGCCGCTCCTCTCCCCTCCCCTGCCCAAGTGTTGATTTGAAACCGCCTGCCGCATTCTGTACAGAAAACAGAGTGCGGCAGGCGGTTTTGTTTTGTGGTGCAATTCCTGAGGGGACAAACAGCATAGAAGTTGCGGTCTCTGCCTTTTGTTTTGGACTACGCAAAGTGGTTAGCTAAAGGAGCGTCTTTTAACTGCGCCATCCATTCCGCAGTGATCTGCAGCCCGTCTGGACTGGTCAGCCAACGGTCATCCAGTTTTTGCTCCGGTGTAAGTTGGATTCGTGGAGCACCGGCTCGCTGGGCCTCATCCAGCTGACGCAGAGTGATTGGGTTAATGCTGCCGCAGATCACCAATAGTTTCTGTGGAATCGGTGGAAACTGAGGTTCAATTCGATCTAAATCTAATAAATCTGGTAGTACAGAGGCAAAGCCTGCGCACCCTGCTAGCAAATTTAGCTCCCCTCGAAGCTTTAGCGTTTGGGCGATCTGCTGTAGATCTTCATCCTTAGCTGAGTCGTACACCAGAATGCCCTGTGGGAGAACGTCGGGAACGGTGGAGCCCATTAAGTGGGTATGCACAGGACTTTGACTGTAAATAATTTCTTTTACTTTGGAACTTTGTACTGGTTCAAAAGGGTCTTTTCCGAATACGCTTTGAGCGACGGGTTTGCCGTCAATATAATGTATTCCATTTACTGTGATACGATTGATGAGAGGAAAAGCTGGAATAAAGTGGAGCTGTTTATTGCCTGAGGCATTTAATGCGGCGGTCAATTCGCTTCCGATATTGCCCCGCAGTCCGGAATCTGTCTTTTTATAAATACAGGGAACTCCTGCCTCTACTGCTGTTTGAACAATTTGATATACTGTCTGATAAGCGTCCTGTGCCGTCATGTGTCGCGTTTCCGCATCTACAATCAAAACCTGGAGGTTGTGATCGCTTATTTTTAGAGATTCAATGCATTTTTCTGAAGCGATTTGAATTAGGGTTTGTTTGGCTTTAAATTGTACGCCCGTATCCAGTGCTCCGGTAAAATCGTCTGCGATTACCAGTAGTTTGATCATAGCGGCACCTTCCAATAATGTTTCAAATTAAAACACACAAAATGGCGAGACGGTTGTGCGTTTTTAACTCTTTTTGAAAATAAATAACATTATTTTTTGTTACAATAAATATATAGCACCTTAAGCCCACATTTGCAACAGCCGAGAAAAGAGGAAGTGTTTAAATGTGAAACTATTTTGGAACAATTTATGGTACATCTGTACTGTTTTACGGAATGTGCAGCGACAAGCTTGCTTGCATTAACTGAATTGCATCTTGATATCAGTACAAAATAAAGGTGAGGAAAAAGAAAATATTGCGTCGACTGCACTTATAAAGCAACTGATTTGAAAAACGCCTACCGGCATTCTAGATATAAAAATAGAATGTCGGCAGGCGTTTTAAAATTTGCTTATTGCTGCGTTGGAGATAAGTGAAATCTCGGCGGATGATGCGTTGAAATTGTACTCAAATGTCTGTATAATGAAGAAAAACACAATAAAAAACTGCATTTACCGGGAAACTCTGTGTACCATCCAAAAGCGATTTTAAGAAAGGAGGCAGACGACTTTGAAGTACGATTTCACGTCCATCATTGATCGCCGCGGCATGGACTCCATTGCCGTGGACGGCATCGGCCACAAGGTGTGGGGCAACGAGCCCGCCGCCCCCAAGGAAGGATTTGACTCCATTCCCATGTGGGTGGCGGACATGAACTTTGCCACCTGTCCGGCCATTGCCGCCGCTGTGATCGAGCGCACCAAGCACCCTCTCTACGGCTATTTCCTGCCCCGGGACGAATACTACCAGAGCATCATAAACTGGCAGACCAAGCGCAATGGCTTTGCCGGACTCAAGCGGGACTACATCGGCTATGAGAACGGGGTCCACGGCTGTGTCACCAGCGCCGTTCAGACCCTCTCGGCTCCCGGAGACCGGATTTTGCTCCACAGTCCCACCTATGTGGGCTTTCGCGCCGATGTGGAGGGCTTGGGACGGAAATCTGTGTACAGCCCGCTCAAACGGGATGAAAACGGCGTGTGGCGCATGGACTATGAGGACATGGACCGGAAGCTGAAAAAATACCATATCCACCTGGCCATCTTCTGCTCCCCCCACAATCCCACAGGTCGGGTCTGGGAGCGTTGGGAGCTGGAAAAGGCCATGGAGGTGTATGAGGCCAACCAGTGCCTGGTGATCTCCGATGAGATCTGGGCGGACATTGCCTACACCCGGCACATCCCCACCCTGATGGTCAATGACTGGGCCAGAGAGCACACTGTGGCCGTCTACGCCCCGTCCAAGACCTTCAATCTGGCGGGCCTCATTGGCAGCTACCATATCATTTACAATGATTATCTCCGGGACCGGGTGAAGGCCTGGGGTGATGCCACCCACTATAATGAAATGAATGTCCTCTCCATGCACGCCCTCATCGGGGCCTATTCCAACGAGGGACAGGCGTGGACGGACGAGCTTCTCCAGGTGCTGGAAGGCAACTGCAAGTATGCCTATGAACATATCCGGGACCACTACCAGGGTGTGTTTGCCGCCATGCCGCAGGGCACCTATATGTTGTTCCTGGACCTGACCGACTACTGCCAGCGCACCGGCCGGACCCTGGACGAGGTCATTCAGGCCGGCTGGGACGTGGGCGTGGGCTGGCAGGACGGCCGGGCCTTTAACGGTCCCTGCCACATCCGCATGAACATGGCCTCTCCCCTCTCCCGTATCCAGGAGGCGTTTAATCGCCTGGACAACTATGTGTTTGATAAATAAGCGTTTCCATAACGGAGATTTGTGCTGAGAATCCCTCGGCGGTATCTGACAGTGGCCTGGGAGATGCCCTATAACGGAAAACGCCTTGAAATCATTTGATTTCAAGGCGTTTTCCGTTATAAAATCCTTTGGGGAACCAGTTCGCTTTTTGTGGTTTGCTGGATCAAAACAACCTTGCTATGCCCATCTCTCTGTCTTGAACATGCCTGCCTCAACCAGAGTAAAAGCAATATGTAAGTTTATTCTATAAGAATATGTTCTCCAACGCAGAAAGAATCTCGGGTACAGTGATTCCCTGGATGCCCATAGCTCTCAGGTCAATCACTTCATCTTCCATGGCAGAGATAAACTGGCGGAAATCCGCTGCAACGAATGGACTGAGTTTGATCCTGGCCTGCGGATCTACGATGGCAAATAGGCGAAACACATCGTTCTTGTGTTTCTTTATGTCCCGATCATTGACATGTTCCCCCGCAGCTTTCCGCGCTGTTAAATCAAGCCATGCTCTGGCTTTGAATACGATCAGATATTCCGCTGACAGTATGGGAACTCCGTCTACAGTGTGCCGCCCCTCCAACATCAGGTGATAGTAATCATCGTTGAGCATAATAGCCGAAAGACTGGAGATGTCTTCTGAGATGGGCAGAGGGGTCAAGTGAACTTCCGGATGTGCCAACTGAAAATCCGGCCGCTTAGAAAACAACTCGATCATTTTTGGGTAGTTTGGAAGTTGCGGTTCTGTAAAACGGTAAAAATGGGGCACTTCTGAATTGCGCCATCCGCACTTGTAACCACCGGCCTTTATATAACTCCAAAAAATGGGAGCAAACTCCTCAAAGCGGTTTTCAATTAAAAGGATCATGTCGATGTCGCGGGTGGCACGGAAGGGCAAGGCGGCCTCACTCATCAAGATATCACATGCCGTCCCGCCAATAATTGTGTAGCAGTCCTCATACCCTTGAAAATGGGCACGGAATGATTCGAATCCTGTTACCATTGATAGTCCTCCAACATTTCGTCTACCGCCATTTCTATACGCTCATCTGGATGAGAGCGAAAGGATGCGGCCAGGGAGACAATGTCTACCGTGCCGGCATGGGAAAAGCACACCGGGTCATAGCGCCAGACTTCTAGCTGCATGTAATCTGTTTTGCTTTGCCACGCAGGCTCGATACGCTTCAGTCCGGCTTCCTGTTGACGTTTATAAGCTTTACGGTCAATTGCCCGGCAGGGAACTGGAGGCATATTGAGCATGGTGCGTTCACAAAGCGCAGATTCTCCGCTTAGCGGTAATTTCATCAGTTCGTTGGTTTGTTGCACATATAAACGCTTTTGCACAGGATCAATGAAATATTGCCGGGCCATATCAAACAACTCTTTGCCGGTGCGTACTGGGGTGACATAGTTGCTGCGGCCGGATTTTTGCACAGAAACCAGGCCAAGAGATTCCAATTCCTGTACGGAACGGGTAATGCTCATGGGCGAAACTCCTATCTGTCTAGATAACTGTACTTTTGTCAGCGCTGTGGAATTATGGCAGTATATAAAATACAACAAAAGAAACTGGGATTGCGGGGAGAGCCTGGAAACCGCTTTTTGGGCTGCGGCAGTACGTTCCTGCAGCAGTATACCGAGGCATGGCAGATATAGTTGGCTGCCGGGGACAAGAAAAGAAATGTGGTTTTCAATTAAAACCTTTCGTTGATACGAAGTGAGTGCACGGAAGCAGAGCACCATGTCACCCTTCCAAAATTCCAGGAGTTTATTTCTCTGTTTCAGAAATGCGGAGAGTTGAAACTGGTCGACATCCAGATAGATGAGTAAAAGATCTGTATTTTCAATGGTGAGGACAGAATATGTGCGGCCGCTCCGTAAAAAGAGGGGCAAACGATCTGCATCGTCCCATGGTCGTTCCGTTGCGCACAGACCCAGGGTCTCATTTAGGTATGAGAGCATCAGCATCACCTCAAACATATAATATCATATAAAATATTAGTAAACAATATTTTTGTTAGTATTACTTGTGTAACAAATAGTTTGGTCAGAAATCTGTATTCTATAACCGCTGAATTTTGTAAAGCCTTTGGAACCCATTCTTGGAGGAAAATGTAGTGGAATATGAGAAATAGTTGGCCTGTTCCTCTCTTGACCCCCTGGCCCGACATCTTCTATAATAAAAAGGAAGAAACGGTTATTTTTGGAGGTTCCTATGGACTATATGACTGTGCGGCGGGCCGCCGAAAAATGGAATCTCTCCCCCCGGAGCGTACAGCAGCTGTGTACCCAGGGGCGAATTCCCGGCGCGGGGAAGTTTGGAAAGGCCTGGGCCATCCCCGCCAATGCGGAAAAGCCCGCCCATCCCCAACAGGGGGAAGGCTCCCCCTCCCTGAAATCCCCCGAGCCGGAGGACGTGTGCGACAGCGGGATGCTCATGCCCCTGATGAACACCCCCTTCTTGCCGGGCCGCTGCCTGGAGACGGTCAGGCCATGGCAGAGGGTCCCCAGCGAGACATTGCGCTGGCGGAGTACCACTATTTCAGCGGCAGGCCGGAACAGGCGGCGCTGGAAGTGGAGCCCTAAACTGCTCCACCCAGCCCATTTACTCTGAATTTGAAAACATGGAAACCCTGCGGGAGGAACTGATGGCCTATATCCGGGAACACTATCTCCGTGAGGACGCCGGCAGCTATAAACAGGTGGCCCTCTCCTTCCTGCACTTTGCCCAGCGGGAAAAGAACCTGTTTCAGCTGGTCTACCTGCGGCACCGGAACGAAGGAGAAACCCTCTTTGAGGACCCCAACGAGATGCAGACCATCCATAAGCTGGAGGTAAACCTGGAGCTTCCCCGGCAGAAGGCGGCAGAAATGCACCGCAGGATGCAGTATTACAGCTACTCCATGGCGGTGATGATGGCCACCGGCTACCTGAATTTCAGCGAAGAGGAGATCAGCACCGAGCTGACCGAATATTACCGCATCATGCTGAGCTATTATAAGCAGGTCAAAACGGAAGAAGAACTACAGCACTGGCTGGAACGGTCACGAAATCTGCTGGTGTGAATAAAAAGGAGGAACACTATGGCAACAAAAGCGAAAAAAGCCTATGACGTGGTGGTCATAGGCGCAGGCAACGGCGGTCTGGTTGCCGCCATTCGGATTTTGCAGGCTGGATACTCCTGTTTGCTGCTGGAAAAGCACAATCTGCCCGGCGGGTTTGCCACCAGCTTCAAGCGGGGACGCTTTGAATTTGAGGCCAGCCTGCATGAGCTCAATGATTTTGGTTCCCCGGAAGAGCCCGGCGATGTGCGCACGCTGTTCCGCGACCTGGGCGTGGAGGACAAGATCGATTGGGTACGCATCCCCGAGGCGTACCACCTCATTACCACCGATAAAAAGTATGACTGCGTCATGCCCTTTGGCCAGCAGGCCTTTATCGACAAGATGGTGGAGTACTGCCCGGAATCCCGGAAATCCATCACGGAGTTCTTTGAGCTGTGCAACGAGGTGCGGGATGCCCAGACCTATTCCAACTCCGTCAACGGCAACACCGACTCCGACTATATGAAGAAGACCTTCCCCAATTTCGTCAAGGCGGGCAGCTATTCGGTCAACGAGGTGCTGGATGCCCTGAAAATGCCCCAGAAGGCCAAGAATATTATCAACGCTTACTGGTGTTACCTGGGCGTGGACTGCGACCGCATGAGCTTTTTGCACTACGGCTCCATGGTCATTCGTTATATCACCCGGGATGCCTGGATGCCCAAGATGCGCTCCCATGAGATCAGCCTGGCTATGGATACCCGCATCCGGGAGCTGGGCGGCGATATTTGGTACCACTCCGAGGCCGAAAAGATCCTGTCTGATGACAGCGGCAAGATCTGCGGCGTGCAGCTCACCGACGGCAAGATGATCGAGACTCACCACATCATCGCCAACTGCTCCCCCCATCTGGTGTTTGGCAAGATGCTGGAAAAGAAGGCCGTGACCGAGCAGATGGTCCGGGCCACCAACAGCCGAAAGTTTGCCGGCCGTGGCTTCTCGCTGTTCCTGGGCCTCAACCGCTCCGCGGAGGAGCTGGGGATTACCAGCCACAACTACTTTATTTATGACGCCGCCGATACCGTCAAGCAGTACGATCTGAAGAAAAAGGTCAGCACCAACCACGTCCAGGCCACAGTCTGCCTGAATAACGCCTACCCGGAGTGCTCCCCCAAGGGCACCTGTATCATGTATTTTACCACCATGTTCATGTCCGACGACTGGGGAAATGTGACCGAAAAGGACTATTTCAAGATGAAAGACCAGGTGGCGGATGACATGATCCGCGTGTTTGAGCGGGAGACCGGCTGCAAGATTCGGGACGCCATCGAGGAGATCTGTGTGGCCTCCCCCACCACCTATGCCCGCTACTGCGGTCATCCGGAAGGCGTCATTTACGGCTATGAGACGGCCGATTGGGACAGCCTGATGCCCCGCATGATGATGATGAAGGAGGATGCCCTGATGAACCCGGGCATCCGCTTTGCAGGCGGCTACGCCATGCGCTCCAGCGGATATTCCAGCGCCTATATTTCCGGCGACCTGTCCGGACGGCAGACGGTAGGCGATTTGAAGAAGGAGGCGAAGGCATAATGAACTTCAAGAAACAAATCTTTGGGTTTATGGATATGCTGCGGTTTAAAAAGCTGGTCCCCACCCGCCGGCAGATGCTGGCCCAGGGGGAAAATAAACCGCTGCCTCAGGAATACCGCACCAACGTGCTGGCCCAAAAGCTGCATCCCGGCTATATGCAGGTGGAATTGGTTGCCGCACGGCCGCTCACCGAGACCATCCGGGAGCTGACCTTCAAGCGGGTGGACAGCGGTGCGTTCCCCTTCTTCCGCGCGGGACAGTATGTCTCCCTTCAGATGAAAATTGGGGACAGCGTAGTCAGCCGGCCCTATTCCATCGTCTCCACGCCCCAGCAGGCCTTGGAAAACAAATTGGTGCTGGCCGTGGAGAATGCGGGCTTTGTATCCGAATACCTCAACAAATCCGCCAAGGTGGGAGACCGCTTTGTAATGACCGAGCCCTCCGGCGAGTTCCACTATGAGACCCTGCGGGACAGCAAGGATATCATCTGCATCGCAGGCGGCAGCGGCATCACGCCCTTCCTGTCCATGGCGGGCAGCATGGCGGATGGGGATGAGAGCTACTCCATGCTCCTGTTCTACGGTGCGCGCACTGCGGCGCAGCTGGCCTACAAAGCAGAGCTGGACGCGCTGGCGGAGCGCTGCAAGGGCCTGAAGGTGGTGTATGTCCTCAGCGATGAGGAGCAGCCCGGGTGCGAAAAGGGCTTTGTGTCCGCCGAGCTGATGAAGAAGTACACCGATCTCACCGACCATACCTTCTTCCTGTGCGGACCGCCCGCCATGTATGCGTTTATCGCCAAGGAGCTTGAACCCCTGAACCTGCCCCAAAAGGCGGTACACCGGGATGCGGCCTGCTGCCGCGATCTGCCGGTGGAGAAGCCCGGCCTCTTCAAACTCACCGTTCACATGCGGGATGAGGTGTATATCATTCCCGCCAAGGAGAACGAGACCCTGCTGACGGCCATGGAGCGGGCCGGGCTGAATGCCCCCAACAAGTGCCGTGCCGGCGGCTGCGGCTTCTGTCACAGCAAGTGGCTCTCGGGCAGTTATCGTATTGCGGACGGCCGGGACGGCCGCCGGGAGGCGGACCGGAAGTTCGGCTTTATCCATCCCTGTGTCACCTATCCCCTGGAGGATATGGAGATCGACGTGCCGGTAGCTTACTAAGAAATAACCTGGAAACACCCTTGAAATTGAACGATTTCAAGGGTGTTTCTTTTTTGGGGTCCGCCATCCAGCATTTCAAAAAACTTCTATTTTGTGCTATAATGAGGTCACTGTTTCAGGCGTTACAGTCTTTCAGCTTGGAGGGAAAAAGATATGGAATCTTCTGCTTCCCACCCTTGGTACCATCTGGATAACGCGGCCATGATGTACTCTGCCATCCAGCGCGGAAGTTACTCCGCTCTGTACCGGTTTTCCGCCGTGATGACACAGCCGGTGGACCCGCAGCTTCTTCAGCGGGCCATCGACAAAACCATGCCCCGGTTTCCCGGATTTCAGGTGAAAATACGCCGAGGATTTTTCTGGTACTATTTTGAGCGGGACGATGCCCCCGGACCGATCCTGCAGCGGGATATCCGCAATCCCTGTCAGCCGGTGCGGTTTCAGAACCATGATAAGCTCATCCGCTTTTTCTACTATGAGAAGCGGATCTCCATGGAGGTATTCCACGCCCTGGCAGACGGCGGCGGAGCCCTGGTGCTCTTCAAAACACTGCTGGCGGTATATTTAAGGGAGATGGGTCACGAAATTCCCAATACCAACGGGATTTTGGACATCACGCAGCCGCCCAGGCCGGAGGAGTGGGAGGACGCCTACGCCCGGTATGCTCACTCCAAGGTCCATCTCAGCATGCGGGAGCCCAAAGCCTACGCCTGTACCGGAACCCCAGAGCCCTTCTACACACTGAATACCACCATGGGGTTTGTCTCGGTGCGGGATCTCCATGCCGCAGCCAAGCGGCACGGGGCCTCCATTACGGAATATTTGGCCGCCATCCTGCTGCAATCCATTCTGATTCGCCAGCGCCGGGAGGGACGCAGGCGGGAGCTTCCGGTTTCTTTGGCGGTGCCCATCAACCTGCGGCCCTATTTTCCCTCGGAGACGCTGCGCAATTTTATCCTCACGGTGCGGCCCAGCATTAACCCGGAGCTGGGCGACTACACGCTGGATGAGATCATCGCCCAGGTCCACCACCATATGCGCCTGCACATCACCAGGCAGGAGATGCAGGCGGTCATCACCAAAAATGTTTCGCTCCAGCATACGCTGCCCCTGCAGCTGGTGCCCTCTCCGGTAAAGAACCTGGCCATGGATCTGGGATACCGCATTGCCGGGAGCCGTCCCTACTCCACTACCTTTACCAACCCGGGAATTTTCCAGGTGCCCGAGGAGATGAAGCCCTGTATCCACCATATGGAGGTGGTGCTGGGGCAGTCCTACACCCCCCGGGTCAACTGTGCGGCCATCAGCTTTGGCGATACGATGGAGATCACCTTTGCAGGTACGGTGAAGGAAAGCGATGTGGAACGGGAATTTTTCCAAACCTTGGTGCGGGAGGGGCTGCATGTGAAAGTGACCTCCAACCGAAAGGAGTGTGTGTCGTGTCATACTGTGTCAACTGCGGAGTAGAGCTGGATGGGGATGCGGTACAATGTCCGCTGTGCCAGACTCCTGTCATCAATCCGGTCTGTCCTCCGGATACGGAAATGACCCCCAATTTCCCCCTGGAGCGCCAGGAAGTGGAGCCGGTGGACCGGAAGGAACTTGCCATGCTGCTCAGTGCCATGGCGCTGTGTGCCTCCGTCTGCTGCGGCCTTTTGAATCTGTTTCTCCTGTGGCGGGGTGTCCCCTGGTCCTGGTTCGTCATGGGAGCCTGCGCCATGCTGTGGGTATGGCTGGTGCCGCCCCTTGTGCTGCGGAAGGTGCCGTCGGTGGTTTTCCTTCTTCTCGATCTGCTGGCTGTGGGTGGTCTGCTGGTGCTGATCAGTGCGGCTACCCATGGGCAGAGCTGGCTTGTTGGCATCGCCCTGCCCGTGTGGGCCGGATTCTCGCTGCTTTTGCTGATCATCTGGCAGACCGCGCGCAAGCGCTCGTTCCTCAGCCGAAGCCTGCTGGTTCTGAGCGGCATCGTGCTCTTCCTGCTGTGGCTGGAGTTTGTGATTGACCGCTTTTTGGGGGCCTACCACCCTATGTGGTCCCTCATTGCCGCAGCGGTTGGGATCACGATGATGCTGCCGCTGGCGGTGATCCGCACCCGGCCCAACCTGCGCCGTCAGGTGCGCCGCCGCTTCCACTTCTGAGACTTAAAAAACAGTGCCTGCCATCTGGCAGGCACTGTTTTTTGCTATCCAAGCTGATGGAGAAAGTCTGCCACTGCGGTCATGGCCTCCCCCGCGCTTTTCAGGGGGAACATCTGGAAGACGTGCCACATATCCGGCCAGCTCTGAAGAACACAGGGAACGCCTGCGGCGATCAGAGCATCCTGGAGCCGTGTAGAATCGGAGTAGAGGATCTCCCGCTCTCCCACCTGAATCAGAGTGGGAGGAAACCCGGTCAAATCGCCAAACAGGGGCGAAAAGCACGGCTGGCTGTAATCGGCGTCCGGGGCGTAAGCGCTGCGAACGGACTGGATGTAGCGGTTGGTGAGCATGGGGTCCAGCTCCTCCCGCTGGGTGTAGGAATCGCCGCTGGCCGTCATATCGGTCCAGGGAGAAAAGAGGACCAGCCGTCCGGGCAGGAAGCGTCCCTGCTCCTTGAGGGCGAGGGTCAGCTCCAGGGCCAGATTGCCTCCTGCGGAGTCTCCGGCCAGGATGATGTCTCGGGCTCCCCAGCCCTGGTGCATGAGATACTCCCAGGCAGCCAGCGCATCTTCCAGCGCGGCGGGATAGGGAAACTCAGGGGCTAGCCGGTACTGGAAGGCCAAAACCTCGCAGCCCGTGGCACTGGCCATTTTTGCGGCCAATACCCTGGCATAGCCCAGGTTTCCGCTGGTGTATCCGCCACCGTGACAATAGAGGATCACCTTGTTGCGGTCATGTCCACGCTCCGGACGGACCCAGGCCATGGGCATCTCATCCAGGGAGAAGGGCTCCCAGCTAAAGCCGATGGGCGGGGACATCAGGCGGCCCAGGACCTCCTGGCCTTTGCGCTGAAAGGCTAGGTCCTCCAGATCTGTGGAGTCGGGGGAAGCGGCGCTGTGGACGGTTTTCAGGGCGGCCATCATGGCGTCAGTCAGTTTCTGGTTGAGAAGCTCTGTTGTTTCCTGCTTGGTTTTTGTTATATTGAGTTTGGAATTCATACGGAATCCACCTTTCTTTTGCTGTGGTATGGTTTTATTATGACAGGTTACGGGGATACATGCGGTTGCACAGCCAACGCGCTTTTGTCAGGCCGGAACATGGGAGCATGGAATCGGGTTGTCAATCGGCCCGGTCAAGCGTGTGCCTTGGACCGTGTTGACCATACAAGAAACAGCAAAGCGATGGCGGCTGCGATCAGATAGATGCCCCAAGCTGTGGTCAGGGCGAACCAGCTGACCACGGGGTTGATGCACATGAACAGGCTGAGCAGCAGATTCAGGCCTCCCCCCAGAAAGATCCACCCGCGGTCGGGCAGCTGGCTTCCGGCTGTAATAGCGGCGGAGATCTGGCTCAGGCCGATGGATGCGGTGAGAAGTCCCATGAGGAACGAGATGGCGGAGATCATTTGCAGCAACCCAAGCTCACCCATAAATGCGCTGAACATGGTGATCCAGGAGAATACCAGCAACAAAAGGCCGTTAGCTAAGGTCCAGCCGCTGCGCATCTCTTTCGAAGCCTGGAAAAAGAGCAGGCTCTGGGATAAGCCGTACAGAAACAGGCCTGCGGTGATGAAAAAGGCAAGTCCGGTGCCGATCACCTCTGGAAATATCAGTGCGGACAGGCCCAGTGCCACCAGGATCAGCGCCGTAATGAGGATACCTCGGCGGACGCCCCGGTTTACCGGCTGCTCCGCGTCAAGCACCTGGTACTCTGCGTCTAATATGGTGTAAGACAGATGGTCGTTTTGTTTCATAAAAGATTCCTCCTGTATTGGTTTGAAGTCGCCTCCTGTGTGGGCAGCAGACGGCTGCGTGTCCTGAGGCTGATCTCATCATAGCAAGAAAGAGATACCGGAACGGTTGTCCAGACAACCAAAGACAAAAAATGTGCTCTGAAGGACGTAAGGTCTGCTTCAGAGCACATTTTTTATGCTGTCATCCACTCAGCGATTGGGATCCGGTTCCTCTTCGGTAATGGGCATCTCAATCAGAAGTTCAAATTTACTTTTCTCAAATTTTAAAAGTCCCTCGTCCCGCATTTTGCACAGCTCATTGGACATGGCGCTGCGGTCGACAAAGAGGAAGTCAGCCAGATCCTGCCGATTCAAGGGAATGGAGAAGGTGCGGTTCCCAGCCTGATGAAACTGGCCCGACAAATAGTCCTGCAGGCGGTCCCGGGTAGAGCGGTGGATGCTGTCCTCCAATTTTCGGGTCAGCCGGTGGGCCTGCTGAGCCACCGCAAGGGTGAGATTCTGCAAAAACCGGATCTGGACTGGCGCAGTGAGTACATTTTTTCGAAGGAGCTGGCTGACATTTAAAAATAGAATTTCGGTCTGTTCCGTGGTCTCCGCGGAAATATGCAGGCGGTATCCGCCAATGGCGTTGAGCAGGCCCAGGGACTCCCCTTTGCCCAGGTTCTCCATTAAATTGCTGTTTCCGTTGGCGTCAATGTGGAATAGATGAAGGTTCCCGGATAAGATGACGCCCACCTGGTCCATAGGGTCCCCATCCCGCATCACCAGGGTGCGCTTGGGATAGACCCGGCGGTGGGATGCGATGGTTTCCAGCGCCTCCAGAATTTCACGATCTTCCATGTTCCGGAACAGCAGGCTCTGCTTTAAAACGGGAAGCATATTTGCCGCGTCTGTCATATCCATCCGGCTCCTTTCCAGTCTCTTACACTCCTAGAATAACCATAGCCAAAGAAGGGAGATTTGTCAATTCCAGAGGAACGCGGGGAGCGGGGCAAAATTTTGTTTTTCGTTGCATAAACAACCGAATCCACCTTCCATTTCCTCCATACTTTTCCTAGCGGCAAAAAACACACCCGCTTGCTATGTTACAAGGAGGAACTTGCGATGAAATTATGGAAAAAAGGACTCGCCCTGCTGATGGTGCTGAGTATCACTGCGGGTATGGTCATGACCGGCAGCGCGGAAGCAGGGCTTGTTCCCATTGATTCTGCTTCTTTTCCTGACCCGGCGTTTTTGCGCTGGGTGCAAGAGAAAGATACCGATGGAGACGGCGCTCTCTCCCAGGCGGAGCGGGAAGCGGTTACCCGGATGGACCTTCGGAAGCTGGGGATTCAGGATTTAAGCGGCCTGGAGTGGTTTGACGCACTGGAGGAGCTCAATTGCAGTGAAAATGATCTGGTCCGCCTGGAGCTGCCCGATCTGCCCGCGCTGACGTCGCTGACCTGCAATGAAAATCCCAGGCTGGAGACCCTGGATCTGAGCGGTGCACCCGCGCTGGAACACCTCTACTGCTTCCATTCCAACCTATCTGAATGGAACCTGCATGACGTTCCCAATCTAAGCTACCTGGCCTGGGGAGGAAGTCCCCTTGCGGAGTTGGACCTGAGCGGGAATCCCAAGCTCCATACCCTCCATGTGCTGGGGGGAGACCTGGCACAGGCCGACCTGTCTCACAATACGTAGCTGGATACCCTGCTGTGGAACCACACCCGGATTGAGAGCCTGGACCTGTCCAATCAGAGCGAGCTCACCTTCCTGAACTGCACGGACAATCAGATCACCGCCCTGGACCTCAGCGGCAACACCAACCTGGAGACTGTTTATGCCGGAGGCAACCGCCTGCTGGCCATCCGGCTGCCCCAGGACAGCGTTACCTTCTGTAATCTGACCGGACAGCGTCCCGTCTCCTTCCCTCTGCCGGAGGGAGAAAACAGCATTCCCCTGAACGAGCTTGCTCCATGGGCCGAGTCCAGCTACATCAGTCAGCTTAGCGGAGGAACCCTGCTGGAGGACCGTATCCAGCTGGACGCACCCAACCAGCTGCTCACATACCGCTATACGGATGGGATCGCGGCTCTGGATACCTCTGTCTCGGTGACAGGGGAAAACAGCTGGACCGTGCCGCTGAGCATGGAAAACTGGACCTATGGACAGCCGGCGCCCCAGCCGGTGGCACAGTCCGCCTTTGGCAATGTGTCATTCCGCTACGGATCTTCCCCCCAGGGGCCGTTCCAGCCTGAAATGCCCACCCGCGCAGGGACGTGGTACGTCCAGGCTCTGGTGGAGGAGACTGCCCAGTATCAGGGCCTGGAGGCGGTAGCTTCCTTCCGAATTGATCCCGCCATTCCGGAGTACCTTGCCCCGGATACAAAGACGGCCACCTACGGGGACTATCTGGCGGATGTATCCCTGGAGCCCCAGTTTTTCTGGGAAAACGGGAGCCTGCGGGTAGGCAATGCCGGAGAGCAGACCCACCTGGCCTTTTATGTGCCGGAGGATTGGATCGACTATCAGGTGGTGCAGCATATCCCCGTCCTGGTCCAGGTTGCCCCCTATGACGGCACCCGGCTGCCCATTCCCCAGATCACCAGCCGCGCAGAGGCGGAAAATCTGGCCATCCGGCACGGAGACTGGACCCTGGAAAAGGGTAAGGACTATGTGACCGAGTTTGAAGAGCAAGGTGGGAGCGTTCGCTTTCTCATTCATTTCCAAGGAAATTATACCGGAACGGTCAGCTGCATCTTCACGGAGAACACCGGCAGCGGCGGCGGTGACAGCAGCAGCCAGACCTTCGTGATCACCGCAAACGCCACAGGGGGCGGGACTATCACGCCCAGCGGAACGGTTCGGGTTACCCGGGGTCAGACTCCCGGCTTCACCATGCGCGCCAACAAAGGCTACCGCCTGGATGCTGTTCTGGTAGACGGCAAGCCGGTGGATACAGAGCGCACCTACCGCTTTGCTCCCGTGACCAAAAATCACACCATATCCGCCCGCTTTGTCCCTCTGGACACCCCTGTGTCCCCCGATGATACCGGTGTGTCGGACTATTTCAACACCAAAGACCACGATGCCTATGTTTCCGGCTATCCCGGAAACTGGTTTGGTCCGGATGATTTCCTGACCCGGGCACAGGCAGCACAGATTTTTTACGGGCTGCTGAACGATGCGAATATTCCGGTAACGGCCGGCTTTTCCGATGTGCCCAGCGACGCCTGGTATGCCAAGGCGGTCAACACCCTTGCCTCCCTGGGGCTGGTTTCCGGTGTGGGAGAAGACCGGTTCCTGCCGGACCAGCCCATCACCCGAGCGGAATTTGTGACCATGGCAATGGGGTTTGCACACCGGGTGTCCAGTCCCGACAGCTCCTTCCCCGATGTACACCCGGGGGATTGGTACTACGAGGCCGTGCTCAGCGCGGCAGACTACGGCTGGATCTCCGGCTATCCCGATGGAAGCTTTTGCCCCCAGCGCCTGGTGACACGGGGAGAAATGTCCGTGATGGTAAACCGCATGCTGGGCCGCAAGGCTGACCCGGACTTTATCTCCGGCCATACGGGACTGTACACCTTCCTGGATGTACCGGCATTTCACTGGGCCTATGACGACATCTGTGAGGCGGCCAATGCCCACCGCTACACGCAGTCCGACGGGAAGGAGGTTTGGGAAGGCCTGCTGGAATAAATAAAATCCATTCCGTTGTGTGGACAACCTGCAATCCCATCCCAAAGGACTAAGATAGGTTCATAGGGAAAACCTACCAGCCAAATGGCTGGACTACTTACTAGGAGGTGCGATTTATGTACTATACCAATGGAAATTATGAAGCTTTTGCCCGCCCCCGCAAGCCCAAAGACGTGGACGCCAAGTCCGCCTGGCTGGTAGGTTCCGGCCTGGCCAGTCTCTCCGCCGCCGCATTCCTTATCCGGGATGGCCAGATGCCCGGCGACCACATCCACATTCTGGAGGAGGCCTCTCTTCCGGGCGGCGCCTGCGACGGACTGCACATCCCCGAGCTGGGATTTGTCATCCGGGGCGGCCGGGAGATGGAGAACCACTACGAGTGCCTCTGGGACCTGTACCGCTCCATCCCCTCTCTGGAGGTGGAAAACGCCAGCGTGCTGGACGAGTTCTACTGGCTGAACAAAGACGACCCCAATTTCTCCAAAAACCGGGCCACCCTGCACCGGGGTGAGAGCGCCGATACCAGAAACCGGTTTGAACTCAGCGATGAGGTGGCGCTGCAGCTGATGCGGCTGTTCTTTACGCCGGACGATGAGCTCTATGACCTGACCATTGACGATGTGCTGGATGAGGAGTTTTACAAGTCCAACTTCTGGCTCTACTGGCAGACCATGTTCGCCTTTGAAAAATGGCACTCGGCCCTGGAGATGAAGCTGTATTTGCAGCGGTTCCTCCACCATATCGGCGGCCTGCCCGACCTGTCGGCGCTGAAATTCACCAAGTACAATCAGTACGAGTCCCTGATCCTCCCCCTGGTGTCCTACCTCAAGGAACACGGCGTTCAGTTCCACTATAACGTCCGGGTGACCAATGTACTCTTCCACTTCTTCCCGGATAAAAAGGTCGCCCACCAGCTGATCCTGCTCCGTGACGGCAAGGAGAAAGTGATGGAGCTCACCGAGAACGACCTGGTCTTTGTCACCAACGGCTCCTGCACCGAGAGCGCAGCACTGGGGGACAACGACCACCCGCCCCAGCTTGCGGTAGAGAGCGGCGAAGGGAGCAGCTGGTCCCTGTGGAAGCACCTCGCGGCACAAAATCCCCTCTTCGGGCGTCCGGAGAAGTTCTGTTCCGATATTCAGGCCACCAAATGGGAGTCGGCCACCGTCACCCTTCTGGATGACAGGATCGCCCCCTATATCCAGGAGGTCTGCCAGCGGGACCCCTACTCCGGCAAGGTGGTGACCAGCGGGATCGTGACAGTAAAAGACTCCGCCTGGCTGATGAGCTGGACCTTCAACCGCCAGCCCCACTTCAAAGCCCAGCCCAAGGAGCAGCTGGTGGGCTGGATCTACGGCCTCTATCCCAATGAGACGGGCGATTATGTGGGAAAAGCCATGGAGGAGTGCACGGGAGCCGAGATCTGCATGGAGTGGCTGTATCACCTGGGTGTGCCGGAGAACCTCATCGAAGAGCTGGCCCGGGAGAGCGCCAGCACGGTCCCCTGTATGATGCCTTACGTCACCGCCTTCTTTATGCCCCGCGCTGCGGGTGACCGGCCCGATGTGGTGCCCGAGGGCTGCGTGAACTTCGCCTTCCTGGGACAGTTTGCTCAGACGGAGCGGGACACCATCTTCACCACCGAGTATTCGGTACGGACAGCCATGGAGGCGGTTTACACCCTGCTGGATGTAGAGCGCGGTGTGCCGGAAGTGTACAGTTCGGTCTATGACGTCCGCTGCCTGCGCAATGCCACCCGCTATCTGCTGGACGGACGGAAGCTGACTGAAATGAAGCTGCCGCTGCATCTGAAGATCGCTCTGCGCGCCGGACTGGACAAGCTGGACGGAACCACCCTGATGGAGCTGCTGTACCGCTACGATCTGGTATAAATGAGTTTTGATTCCACGGGCTGTCCGGTTCCGGCTGTCCCTCGTTTCACCCTACGTTATTTTGAATCTAAGGAGAAAATTACTATGAAACTGCAATTTTTCTGGTCCCGGACAGCCTCTATCTGGATCGCACTGCTCTATATCATCCTTGGCCTCCCCCTGCTCCTCTTCCCCGGCGCCAGCGGCTCCGTCTTTGTATGGGCCCTGGCCGCGGGCGCGGCGGTCTACGCCGTGAGCCACCTGTGGCGGTATATCCAGGGCCGCAAAATGGAGCGGACCTCCGGAGGCGATCTCTTCCTGGCCGTCCTGCCCCTGGCCTTCGCCATCTTCTCCATCTCCTGGCCCCAGGCCATCCTCTCCTTCCTTCCCCTGGTCCTGGGTGCGCTGCTGCTGGTAGACGGTGTGGGAAAAGCTCCGCTGGCCATTGCCGCCATTCAGTCCAAGCCCCCCATCCTGATCCCCCTGGTCCTCTCCTCCCTGATCCCCATTGCTCTGGGAGTTCTGCTGGTGGTCAATCCCTTCCATGTGGCTCAGCTGGCCATTATGATCTTCGGCGCCGCCCTGGTGGCGGATGGAGTCAGCGATCTGGTCACCGCCCTCATTTCCCGCAAGACAGCCCCCGGCACAGGCACTCCGTAACCACAGACACACTGAAAACAGGACGCACAAAAGCGTCCTGTTTTTTATTTTTTCCACATTTCGACTGGGTTGTGTGGACAACCGAATGAAAATCTGCGCCATGATACCATGGGTATAGACAGATCCAGAAGAAATATTTCGTTATGATCGAGCGCAGAAAGCAGGTAAATCCATGGCAATTTTTATTATTTTGCTCCTTCTTCTCCTTGTCCTCCTTTCCTCGGCGGAGGCAGCCTCCGGGCCGTTTCGTGTGCCCAAGCTACGCTGGCATCAGTGGTTTTTCCTCTTTCTGAGCAGTGCCTTTTTGGGGTGCCTGTTTGAAATGGGGGCCGTGTGGCTGGGAACCGGCGTTCTGATGAGCCGCAGCAGCCTGCTCTACGGAGCTATCAGCGTTGTCTGGGGGCTGGGCGCTGTGCTGATGACACTGGTCCTTGCTCCCCTGCGCCGATACGGCAAATGGGCGGTCTTTGGGAGCGGAGTCATCCTGGGCGGCGGCTTTGAGTACCTGACCAGCCTGCTTTTGGAGCGGGTGTTTCAACGCCTGTTCTGGGACTATTCTTATTTGCCTCTCAACCTGGATGGACGCACGAACTTCCTGTATGCAGTCTTTTGGGGACTGGCCGGAGTGGTGTGGGTATACTGGCTGGCTCCGTATCTGCTCCGCTTGGCAGAAAAGATCCCCCGCAAAAGCGGACAAGCCATATTCGCGGGATTGGCGGTCTTGCTTGCTTTGGATATGCTCCTCTCTGCCGCGGCCTTCTGGCGGATGGAGGAGCGCAGCCGGGGGTCTGTGCCCAGCAATTACCTGGAGTATATGCTGGATACCTGGTACGGGGACCAGGCTATGCAGCAGCGGTATCAGAACATGGAGCTGCCCCACTCCGTTTCCTGATGGATAAAGAGACAGAGGACCATCCGTGGGATGGTCCTCTGTCTCTTTATTGGGAAGGAAGTAGTATGAAAAAATCAAAGGGAAAATTGTTTGACCTCCGCCATAACCGGGATAGAGGGTGCGGCTCCTGGGCGGGAGACGGCGATGGCTGCGGCCTGGGTGGCAAGCTGGAGGCGCTCCTGGGGCGGAAGCCCAGCGGCATCGGCGGCCACAAAGTAACCGGTGAAGGTATCGCCCGCTGCGGTGGTATCCACCGCTTCCACGGAGCAGGCCTTCTGCTGGATGCGCTGTGTGCCGTCGTCATAGATACACCCCCGGCTGCCCAGGGTGAGCAGGATGCGGCAGCGGGGGAACTGCTTGCGCAGCCCCTCCAGCACAAGGGACTCGTCCTCTGTCCCGGCCAGCGCGGCCCCTTCGATTTCATTCAGTACCAGCAGGGAGACCAGCTCCAGCGGCAGAGACTGGATGGAGGCGTCAATGGGAGACGGGTTAAAGACGATATCCAGCCCCCGTGCAGCCGCCTGCTGCATGATATAGGACAGATTGTTGATCTCATTTTGCAGAATGATCCGGTCGCCGGGGCCGAAGTTTGCGAGAACCTGATCGACTTCCTGGGTGGTGATCTCCTGATTGCTTCCTCCAAACAGGAGGATGCAGTTTTGTCCGCTGGGGTCCACCTGTATGATGGCGTGACCGCTGGGGCCGCTGCTGTGCTGAATGTAGGAAATATCCACGCCGCTTTGACTAAGCATATCGGTCAGAATCTGGCCGTCTGCTCCGATTTTTCCGGCATGAAATACCTCTGCACCCGCCCGGGCAGCGGCAATGGACTGATTGAGGCCCTTTCCGCCGCAGTTGACCTCTCGTTTGGAAGCGGCCAGGGTTTCACCGGGGGCGACAAAGTGAGGGACATGATAAACATAGTCCACATTCAGCGATCCAAATGTTAAAATTTTGCCCATAAACTGCCTCCGTTTTGATAGCGTGATAAGAGCGGCCCCCTGTACAGAAAGAGGACTGTATCAGGGGGCTGCGTTGCCTTGTGGGAAGGAAAACTTACAGTTCCTGGATGTGGAGCTTTCCGAAGAAGGTGCGGCCCATGGAACAGGCGCCCAATCCAACCATGCCGCTGGTAAAGGTGCTGTCCTGAACCTGGAGCACATTAACGCCGTCAACATCCACAGACAGAGTATCTCCCACGGCCTGGAATGTCAACTGGTATGCGCGGCCATATTCCACGGGGAAGGGGGCGCGGGCCAGCTCTTCCAGACCGAAGTCCTGCCGCCAAATGCAGACATTTCCGTCCCGGAATCCGGCCATGTAGGACTGCTTGGCGCCCCGTGCGCGCAGAAGCAGGACGGGGAAATCTCCGTTTTCCAGCTCGACCTCGGCCTGGACGCGCATGTCCTTGGCGTAGTAGTTGCCGGTGTAGGCCAGGCTCTCCTCGCAGCACATCAGCCCCAGACGATCGTTTTCGATCTCCCAGGCACCGTGGTTCACGGCGAAGGGGGTAACCGTGGCCAGCTCCTTTTTCTGCTTAGCCAGGTCAATGGAGTAATCCGCCTTACCGAAGACCCGGAACTCGTCCAGATAGAGCTTGCCCAGCGTCTTCACGGTAGTAGGCGTATCCCCCTCCACCACGATGCCGATCTCGTCGATCATATCGCCCTGGGTATCTTCAATAGTGCAGGAGATGGTCTGCCACTGACCGGGCTTGATCTTGATAAAACCGTGGGTGTGGATCTTCTGGTCCGATACCGTGCGGAAATAGGGAGAGACAAAGATGCTGTCCCAGCCGGCCCACTGGTCGAAATACAGCTGCATTTCCATGGTCTGGCCGCTGTATACCTGGGGAGAGAAGACGGGCTTATAGCGCTCGTCGGAAAAATCTGCCCGGGTGTAGAAGGGCTTGTAGTACGCTCTGGCCCGGTTGCCCCGCACCATGCGGTCCACCAGGATCTCCAGGCTGCCTGTACCTTGGGCGGCCTGAGCGGTGCTGTGCTTCAGGGTGAGGAAGAACGGGTCGGAGGTGCGGAAGTTGTGGGTGGAGCCGGGCAGTTCGAAGTCGAAATGCAGCTCGCCCTCCGTCTCCTCCAGCTCCTGGGGCACGGCCTCTCCCGCCAGAGCGTACCCGGTGCGGGCCAGCTCCTTGGCGTAGGTGGGCAGGTCCAGAATGTTCAAATAGCCGGAGATACCGGACAGGACCACGCCGTCGTTGATGGGGGCGCGGTAGTGGGGCGCGATGCCGTCCAGACCGGTGAGCACGCCCAGAACGGTGCCCACGTTGCCGGCGTTGCAGTCGGTGTCCCAGCTGCACATGGTGGCGATCTCTACCGTGCGGTTAAAGTCGCCGGCTCCGTACAGCATGGCCAGCACGCAGACGCCGGCGTTGGGGATGATGTGGCACACGCCGCCGTATTTGTCGTAGCCCCAGTCCCGGTGCAGCATCTCCAGGCAGCTCTCCCAGTCGTCGGGGTGCGCCTTGTGGTGGGCGATCACCGCCTCCACCACCTTGGCGTACAGGCTCTCGGAGGGGATCTCCTTCAGCGCCAGCTCCACGATCTTGCCGATGTCCTGCTCCTGGAAGGCCAGGGCAATACATGCGGCAATGTAGCGGGCGCCGTTGAGGCCCTCGCCGTCATGGGAGACGCTGGCCGCGGCCTGGGCGTAGTCGGCGGCCTTGTCGGGCCGTCCGGGCCAGATGAGACCCCAGGTGTCGATGAAGATCTGACCGCCGATCTGGTCGGAGAGCAGCTTGCCGTTGGTGGCGGCAGAGCCGGACTGGGGAGCGGGAATGCCTCGGGTGAGGTTGATGTAGGCGGTGTGCTCGGTGCTCACGCCATAGCCGCCCCACCAGAACATGCCGATGCCGTCCCGGGCGTAGTTGAGCCAAGCTTTGGCGACGTATTCAGGAGTGAGCTCTCCGTTTTTGGAGCTGTCCCGCAGGGCGCGGAAGAAATAGACCGGGCCGTTGACGTCGTCGTCCGCCGCAAAGTTCTTGTAGTCTTTTACATAGCCGCGGATATCCCCGTAGGTTTCCTTGATCCGCTCGTAGGTCCAGATGGTGGGCTCCACGGGAGCGCCCAGCCGGATGCCTACGTTCATTCCAAGAAATCCGGCATAAACGCGGGCCAGATAATCGTTTTGCATGGTGATTCTCCCTATTTTACTTCATCAGAGCGGCGATCTTATCGGTGTAATCCAGAATATCGATCCCCTTGGTAAAGCTCAGGCAGGTGCCGGAGGGGAACTGAGTCTTGCTGATCCAGTGCTGGGGGATGCTGCCGGCTCCGTAGCGGGCGCCCAGAACCGCGCCGGCCACCGCGCCGATGGTATCCGCATCCCGGCCGAAGTTGCAGGCCAGCAGAAGTCCGCTCTTGAAGTTCTCGTGGCGCAGCTTCAGGCAGCCGAATACCTCGGGCAGCGCCTCGCAGACGGTGGAGCGGTGAGTGGAGAACAGGTCGTTGTGCAGGGGCATCCAGGCCTGGGCGATGTCACCCTGGGCACGTTCTACGATGTCCGCAGCCCGCTTCAGGGTCTCCTCAAACCAGGAATCCTTGGGAGCGCAGCTCATAACGCCATCCCAGATCTCGTCCATGGTAGCGTCCACCATGGCCAGGGAGACGGCCACGGCCACGGCCTGGGCGCCCCACACGCCCTCCTCGCTGTGGCTGACCTCGGCGTCCACCTGGGCCAGATACTTGGCCTTCTCGGGGTCACCGGCGCAGTAAATGCCGATGGGGCCGCTGCGCATGGCAGCTCCGTCGCTCTGGTGATAGGGGTTGAAGCGGCCGGAGTGAGGAGGACGGATCCCGCGGCGCAGGTTGTTGCAGGCCTCCACTTCGCTGACGCCGCCGCGTCTGAGCTCGTCCTCAGTCGCGACGTTTTCCAGCCAGGCATTTACCACGTCCTGAGAGGTGAAATCTCCGCCGGCTTCGATGATGGTCTTGGCCACCATGAGAGCAAATTCCGTGTCGTCCGTGCTCCAGGAGTCACCCTTGTGGAAGTCGGTGATAAATCCATAATCCCGCTGATTGTCGGGGGTGCGGGCGGCGTCGCCGAAGGAGTCGCCGATGGCCAGTCCGCACAGGGCGCCCCGGGTCTTGTCGATCAGCAGTTCACGGTTAGAAAGCAGTTCCTGTCTTGTTAACATATCCGTTCTCCTTTTCGTGTCATAGGTGATGCAGGGCGCGGCAAGACGCCCTGCATCATTGGGTTAGGGGTGATTTGATTACTTCAGGACCGAGTTGGCGTAGTCAGTCACAGCCTGACCGCCCATCTCATAGAAGGAGGCCACAAAGGCATCCCAGTCGGCGTCAGTCTTGTTGCCGATGATGTAGTCGGCATAGAACTCAGAGACCACGTTCTGGGCAGCGTCCCAGGAGACGGTCAGGTCGCTGGAGATGGCGAAGTCGTTGTCCAGGGACATGTACTCGTTGACCATGTCCAGAGAGGACTGGGCCACGTCGGAGTAGTAGGGCTTGCTGAGGACGGACTCGTCAAAGTTGTTCAGAGTGTTGAACATGGGGACATACCAGGTGTTGGTGATGGTGATCTTACCATCCTCGCCCACTTCGTAGTTGTTGCCCTCGGTGCCCAGGATCTCCACAAAGCGGCCCTCGGGGCTGCACATGAAGTCCAGAACCTGGAAGGCCAGATCCTGATGCTCGGACAGGGCGGAGATGGCCATGCCGCGGGTCTCCTTGGCCACGGAGAAGGGGGTGTAGCCCTGGGCATCGCCCTTGGCGGGAGGCAAAACGGTCAGGCTGGCGCTCTCGCCGTTGGCGGCTACCTGGTTGTTGTTGTAGACGTCGATGACGGCGCCCTGCGTGCCGGAGACGATGGCGGTCTGGCCGCTGTAGAACTTGTTCTCCTTGGTCTCCCAGGTGTCGGTCAGGTAGTCGTTGTCCAGGATGCCCTCCTTATAGAGCTGGGCATAGAACTGCAGCTTCTCCTTGGCCTGATCGGAAACAGGGGCGTAGATGTAGGAGCCGTCTTCCTGCTTAAGCCAGGTGGAAGTCAGACCGAAGGCCTGGTCAAAGGTGTTGTTGATCTCGGACAGATCGCCGGGAACGGTCCAAACGGCCTCATAGCCCTTGGCCTTGAGCTCCTGGAAGAGCTTGTGGTAGTTGTCGATGGTGGGGTTGGCCAGGAACTCGTCCTTGATGCTCAGAGAGTCCAGCACATCGCTGCGCATGACGGGAACCTTGACAGAGGCGGGGGTGAGGTAGACCAGGTAGGGGTAGTTCTCCAGACGCTGGAGCTGGTACTCCTCCATGGCGTCCTTCATGTAGACGGAATTCTCCACGTAATCGGTCATGTCCACCAGGATCTTCTGGGTGAGGGCGAACTCCTCGTCGCCGCCCTGGAACCAGATGAGGTCGGGGATGTTGCCGCCGCTGAGCATCAGGCCCAGGTTGGTGGAATAGGAGCCGGACTGCATGGCCACCAGTTCCACCTGAGCGCCGATGCCAGCCTTCAGCAGCTCCTCGTTGAGCAGCTTGATCCAGTCGGCATCCGCCTTGTTTTCCGGAGAGTGGTCCTTGATGACCATGGTGAGGGTGACGGGATTTTCCACATCGCCCAGGGCCAGGGGCTTGTTGGGGTCGACGTTCTGGCTGGTGCTGCTGGAGGTGTTGTTTCCAGAACCGGTGGTATTGCTCTGAGGCAGACAACCAGACATGGGGAGCATCAGAGCCAGTGCAAGTGCCGCGGACAGGATGCGCTTTTTCATTTTTTCTTCCTCCTATTTTTCATTATTCCTTTACTCCGCCCTGCATGACCCCGCTGGTGTAGTGCTTCAGGATGAAGGGATACATGCACAGGATGGGAAGGATAACGACAACGATGGTTGCGCTTTTCAGAGAGGTCATATTGACGCCGGTGAGGTCAATGTTGCCCAGAGAGGCCAGGACGGTGGAGTCGCCCTCCACCACGAACCGCCGCAGGAACACCTGAAGAACGGTGTTCTTGTTGCTGGTAAGGAACACGCTGCTGCGGAAGAATTCATTCCAGCGGGCCACCGCGTAGAACATGCCCACGGTCATAATGGGGATCTTGTTCATGGGCAGGAAGACCTTGAAGAGAATGTTCAGGTGTCCTGCGCCGTCAATGGCAGCGGCCTCCAGGATGGCTTCGGGGGTGTCGGAGAAGAATCGCATCAACAAAATGAGGTTGTACACCGTGACCGTGTTATACAGGACCATGGACCACAGGTTGTCCATCAGTCCCAACCCCTTGATGACGAAATATTCCTGGATGATGCCCGGCTCAAAGATCATCATCATGATGAAAAAGGCCATAAACAGCTTTTTTCCGGGGAGAACGGGGCGGGTCATGGCGTAGGCGGCCATGGAAGTGACCACCACGTTGAGGGCCACACCCACCACGGTGATGAACACGCTGTTGAGCAGAGCACGCCAAATGGCGGGGTTGGAGAAAATGATTTCGTAGTTGATCAGGGAGAAACCAGCGGGAATGATCTGCCAGCCCGGCATTCCGGCCACCTTGGCGGGATCGGAGAAGGATTTTGCCACCAGGTTGAGCATGGGGACCAGAACCACGAGCAAGACAAAGACCATGATTCCGTTGATGCACACGGAGGAAATCTGCGGCAGTTTGAATTTTTTCTTCTGTGTCAGCATCACCAGGCCCCCTTTCCGGTCAGTTTTTTGGCGGTGAAGTGGGTGATAAGGATCAGACCCAGGCTGATCACGCTCTTAAACAGGGAGGCCGCGGTAGCAAAGGAGTACTGGGTCCCCTGCAGGCCGATGCGGTAAGCGTAGGTGTCGATGACGTCCACACGACTTAGCACCGCGTCATTCTGAAAGTTCAGGATCTGATCGTAGCCCACGTTCAGCACCACGCCCACATTGACGATGAGCACGGTGATGATGGGAGCAATCAGCGCGGGCAGAATGATGTTGCGGATGATCTGCCAGCGGTTGGCGCCGTCCAGCCGTGCGGCCTCGTACAGGTCGGGGCTGATGGCCAGGATGGCGGAGAGATAGATGATGGAGTCCCAGCCCACGCTTCGCCACATCTCCGAGGCTACCAGCACACCGATGATGGTGTCTTTGTTGGTCAGCAGATTGGTTCGGGTACCGCCCATGGCATCCCACAGATCCATGACCACGCCGTTCATGGCCAAAAATTCAAACCAGATACCGGCGATGACGACCCAGGAGAGGAAGTGGGGCAGATAAGAGACCACCTGGGTGATTTTCTTCAGCTTGCCGCTTTTCATCTGGCTGAGCAGGATGGCAAACATGACAGGGAACGGAGTGATGATAATCAGTTTGGTAAAGCTGATCACCAGAGTGTTCTTCATGATCTGCCAGAAAGCGGGGGTGGAGAAAAGCTCCTTGAAGTGCTTGAGACCCACAAACTCGTGAGGACCTACGATGCGGTAGTCATAGAAGGCCAGGGCCATGCCCAGGATAGCCTGCAGCTTGAAGACCACAAAGTAGATCAGGGCGGGGGCCAGCATTAAGTACAGTACCCGGCTGCGCTTGATGTTCAGCAGGGTGGAATGGACGGCCAGAGAGCGAGCTTCTTTTCGTTTCATACATCCGCCCCCTTATTGTACCTGGATCTCCATCATGGCCAGCGGCGCATGCTGCTGAGCGCCGTAGACATCCCGGTCACCTACCGTTCCAGAAGAAATTGCCCGGTCAAATGTAATTTTGAAGCCGAGAGCGGTGTCAAAAAACACAAATTCGCAGATGCGGTCCACCGACATGTGGTAGCACTGGGCCACGCGCTCGGGCGTGATCTGGCCGCTGTTTTTGATCTGCTGATAGAGAGCCTCGTCGTCAAAAATGACATCCAGAGTGGTCTGGAAGGGTCCGCTGTTTTTGGAGCGGATCACCTGGGCCAAATCATACAATTTCGCGCTTTTCATAAGTCCTCCAATCCAGACGCTCCACCGGGAACAACCCGCAAATCTCTTCCGGGTCCAGATCCATCAGGTGGTAGACACTAAACTCATAGACAGGGCCAAAGGAAACATCGCTGGGGGCAAAGGGGAAAGCCAGGTTTCCTGCAGTGGACTTTCTTCCCTCGTATCCGAAGTGAAGAATGGTAGAGCGCAGGGTGGCGCAGAGCATATCGGCCATCTCCTGTGTCTTGGCGACCACCTCAAAGAGCAGGCCCACTTCGTGGGGCAGCGTTTGAACCGGCTCCAGGTCTCCCAGTACGCCGTTGATGCCGTAGTTGAAGAAGTTGATCTGATAATCCTCCCGGCTGACGTCGCTGTAATAGCGTGCCACCTGCTCCACAGCTTCGTTTTCGATCTGGGGGAGCTGCTGGATCATCAGAGGATCCCGCACGCCTGCGATCACAAAGGTGCGGTAGGCGGCCTGGCGGGCGCCTTCCAGCTTGACCTGGTACACCGGAGCGGGCAGGCAACGGCTATTCTCCACCCGGACACTTCGGTCGGTCAGCTGCAGGAACCGGCACTGCTCCAGATTCATGACCACGCCGGGACCGTGGAGGATGTAGGGGTGCTCTTTTTCGTAAAACGTATGGGCAGCCACCGAGAGCTTGGTGCACCGGCGCTGGTCGGAGAGAGGCTCCACCACAAAGCCCTCTTTGTCCACGGTGCCCATCATGCAGTCCTTGGTGGTGCCGGGCACGGCGCACAAAGCGGCGCACTCCAAAATTTTTCCCATGTGATAGCCGTAGTCCAGAGAGAAGCCGTAGTAGGCGGTGACCGCAGCGAAGGGGCTGGGATCGTAGGCGCGGCCGCACACCACCAGCTTTGCTCCGCTCTGCAGGGCCTTTAAGATAGGCTCATGTCCCATCTGGGCCACAATGGCGTTGGTCTCATCCAGGCGCTGGTCGGTGAGGGGTTTGACGGTGTTGCCCAGGGGGTGGACCTTCCCCTGCTCCAGCTTGCTGCGCACCAGGTCCTTGTCGATATCGCCCCAGACCACGGCGGTATCCAGGTCCTGCAGGTTGTGCTTTTGGATGATGTCATAAATGACATTGAGCGTGCGCTCCACATGGATCTTTCCGCCCGCGCCTCCGGCAGAGCCGATCACCATGGGGATGCCCAGGCGGTATCCGTGAGTGATAATCAGCTCCAGATCTTTGAACATGGCCGTGTTACTGACAATTGCCACGCCTTTTCCCAGCTTATGGGGTCCGGCGTCGGTACTTCCGGCATCCACGACGATAGCATCCGGCTTTTGCTCGATTCCCCTCAAAAAGGACTCTTTGGGGAAGCCATACCCCAAAATGCCGCAGGGGGCGAGAATCTTCATCTGCTCCATATCGCTTGCACTTTCCCTCCTTGGTTTAACTTTCATCAGCATATCACAGTTTTTACAAAAGTCAACAATTTTTTGTATGAAAAGCATAGTATAATATTTTACGAAATTTCTTTCGTTTAATAATAATTACAAAAACGCTCTATTTCTGCATTGACAAAATACAAGAAATAACGTAAAGTCATAATATAGAAAATTTCGTCTGATCCAAATTTTCCTTGCGCTTTCCCGGTTTTTCCAGATCAGCACGCAGGGTTTCCCGCGGCGGTCGAATCTTAAGTTACAGGATGATTTTTTTATGACAATCAAGGATGTTGCGCAAGAGGCTGGCGTATCGGTCTCTACCGTTTCCAAAATTATCAACAATAAAGCCGATAACATCAGTCCAGCCACCATTGACCGTGTATTGGAGATTGCCAAAAAGAACCACTATGTTCCATATAGCAAGATCAAAAGCGCGCTGAACAGCAAGGGCTTTACTCTGGCTGTTATGCTGCGCAACGTGTCCGCATCCTCAACCCTTCTCAAGGGGATCATTGCGGGTGCAAAAGACCGGGGATATTCCGTTCTCGTGTTTGACAGCGCCCTGTCCCAGTCCCAGGAGGCATCCAACTTTCAGAATCTCACCCGCCACCATGTGGACGGCCTTTTGTGGGAGCCGGTCATCTACCACACGGATGCCGTAGAGCAGCAGCTGCAGGAACAGCACATCTGCTATCAGATTTTCAACGGGGCGATCCCCGACTGGTATCACGACCAGTTCTGTCAGCTGGGACAGATCATGACTCAGCAGCTGGTGGATCTATCCCACCGGACCATTGCCTTTGTGACTCAGCCCAGCAGCACTTTTTCTGCGCCTTTGTGTATGGGCTATGAGCAGTGTCTGTATCAAAACCGGATTCCTCACGATCCCAACCTGATCCTCCCGCCGGACAGCTCCTTTCCGGAACTGGTGGCCTCCGGTGTGAGTGCCTTTGCCTGTGTGACTCCCCAGTCTGCCCAGCATGTCATCAATGTGCTGAGCGCGGTGGGCTATACAGTGCCCAATGATGTATCCGTCATTGCTCTTGCAGATGACGTACCTACTCCCTCCCAACGGATTTCCCAGCAGGCGGTCCCCTTCGAGACATATGGACGCACGCTGGTGGAGGATCTGATCGCCCAGTGTGAGGATCAGAAGGCGGTTCCCAAGCCGGAGCGTCCTGCCCTGAGCCTGAACAGCTCCGTGACCCTGGACCGGGCTTTCCATGCCCGCAAGAAGCATGTCATTGTGTTGGGCAACATCAATGCGGATATTACGCTCAACGTTACCAGCCTGCCTCAGATCGGCAGCAGCGTAGTCAGTCATAATATGTCGGTCAATTTGGGCGGAAAGGGCGCAAACCAGGCTATGGGGGTAGCAAAGCTGGGGTGGACGGCCTGTTTGATCGCAAAGGTGGGAAATGACGCCGATGCCACTATGGCGCTGCAGGAACTGAACGGCGGCGGGGTCAATACCAGCGGAATCCGCCGGGATCTGGCCCATACCACCGGAAAGGCCTATATCCATGTCCAGGAAGACGGAGAGAGCATGCTTACCCTGGTGCCCGGCGCCAACCAGGCGGTCACGCCCGAGTACATTCGCTCCATGGCACCGATGTTTCAAAATGCGGGCTACTGCCTGCTCAATCCCGGACCGCCTACTGACTGTGTGCTCCAAGCGGCCAAATTGTCCAAAAAGTATCAGGCCAAGACAATTTTCAAACCGTCTGCCCGGGAAAAAATCTCCGCGGAGCTATACCAGCTCATTGATATCCTGGTTCCAAACCGCCATGCGGCCGCGGCGCTGGCTCCCTTCTCAAGCGTGGAGGAGCAGGCAGTTTATTTCCTGCAGCAGGGCGTAAAAAATGTAATCATCACGCTGGGGCATCGAGGATGCTATTTGCGCAATGCCGAGCAGGCAATTTGGTATGATGCGCCTCCCGTATCGGTGGTTGACACCACGGGAGCGGCCGATGCCTTTATCTCTGCTTTAGCGGTCTATTTGTTGGATGGACATGAATTGCCCGATGCGGTGGAGATCGCAAGCCATGCAGCGGGATTCTGTGTCACTAAGCAAGGGGTGATCCCTGCTCTGGTGGACCATGACTCTCTGGAGCAGTACCTGGGCACCCATCATAAGCAGCTGCGCTGCAGTCCGTCGCTGACTCTTTAAAGCAATATAAGCCAAAAGAAAAGGTGTGTCGCAAACAAGGGTTTACGACACACCTTTAGGTGAAAGGGAGGCTTAGTATGGAACCTGCAAAGATGACCTCGAACGGTCAAAGCACCATTCCCGTTGATGCGCTGCTGGAAGTACAAAAAGCCTTCCGGGGCACGGCGGATGAACTTGGGATCAAGGATGAGCAAGGTGTTGTAGACATGGTAAAAGAGATTCGTGCAGAAAGGCGCGATGATTACCAAAGCGAATGATGTTGGATACGGCAGAGAAAAGGGTCTGCTGCAGAACAAAGCCGTTCTGCAGCAGACCCTTTTTTGAAGATTCAAATGATCGGAACCATACTGTTATCCGAGGAGGATGTACTCCACCCTTCCGTCCTTGTATTTTTTGATGATTCTGCCTGTTGTTTCATCCAGCATGGTTACATAGTCCATAGTTGGGTTGCCTTCGCGCTCCGCAACCGCTTTTTTGCAGGCGGCTTCAATTTCTGCCGCAGTCATATCAAAAAATCCCTTTTCCTGTTCACGGTCAATCATGGTTCTGCCCCGTTTCTCCTTCCCGCTGAATGGTCTCATTGATGGCGCGGTAGATGAAAGCGTTGGTGGACTCTCCCCTGGAGGCTGCGTGGGCTTGAATGCGCGCTTTTTCCCCTTTCGGGACGCGGAACATAATGCGTTCAACTTTCTCTTGTTCGTACTTTTTGATTGCTTTGGCCATAGATTTTGAATATGTCACAGTCTACACCCCGCAGATTAACACAATCCATACATAATTATATTATAAAAGAGAATATATGTCGTCATATATTTTCGACAAATGGATGCCCGGTTTTTCAGCTACATATACAATTGATATATGACGTCATATATACTATAATTTGTATGAAAACAAAATAGCGGCAGTTTAGAAGGGCAGCAACCCATCTAAACCTGCGCAGGTGCTTGCCCACCTACACAACGGACTGCGTCCGCACCGCAGGGTTAGTATACCCTTTTTTCCCCCTCTGCGCAAGGGAAACCCCAGGTGCGGCAGGGTTTTCATACCTTTTTTCCACCGTGTAGGCCTATGCCCTGCACGGTGTTTTGTTTTCCGAACATGCGGCCATGCGGCCCTGAAAGGAATGAAATGTATGTGTACCCTGAAAACCTTCCCCATTGAAAACACTCCCAATGGCCGGGAGCTGTGGCAGTCCATCTCCGGAAACTTCGACCGCTTTTCCGAAATCATCTGTGAATTTGTGGACAACGCCCTGTCCAACTTCCGTAAATACGCCCTGGATCCCCAGACCAGCCGGAAGGTGCGCATTGTACTGCGGGAGCAGGAGAGCTGGGTGGATGTGGACGTCATCGACACCGGTACCGGCATCCGCAACATCCACGCCGCCCTCACCCTGGGCAGCCATTGCGGGGCGGAATCTCCGCTGAATGAGCATGGAATGGGGCTCAAACACGCCCTGGCCAGTGTGGACGACGAGGGGTGTGTCTGGAGCATCCAAACCCGCACCCCGGAGGACAACGAGCTGGATCAGCACCTGCTGGTAGAGGGGCCCTACGGATTGGAGGAAGCCCCCATGATGGGACAGTACCGGGCGGGCTGGGGCAAGCTCATCCGCCCTACCGGGACGGCGATCTCCTTCCGCTGCACCCGCCGGCGGTTTGAGACCTTGCGCCCGGTGGGCGACCGGGCGGAAAAGAGCTTTGACACCCTGGTAGAGATCCTGGTGGAGGAGCTGGCCTATACCTATGCTCAGGTGCTCCAGCGGGGCGAGATGACGCTGGAGGTGGACGGAGGAAAGCAGACCTGTGTGGTACGCCCCCTCTTCCCTATCTGGGATAAAGACGGAACCCAGGAGATCCCGGCCGTCACCTGTGACCTGGGGGGCGGTCCGGTGGAGCTGGTGTGCCGCTACGGCTTGATCCGGGGCAGAAAGGAGACCTTTTTGTATTATAAAGGCAATATGGAGTCCAGCGGCGTAGAGATCCGCTGCAACGGGCGGGTGGTCCAGCGGGGCTTGTTCCGGCGGATTTGGAACGGCCGGGTCCACCCCAGCCGCAACCACTTCCTGGTACAGGTGGACCTGCGGGCCAAGGACGGGACGGCTCTGCCCGCCACCAAGCCCACCAAAACCGGGTTTTGGGATGGCGACCCCAGGCTGGAGGCCCTGTTTGCCTGGATCCGCAGCAATGTGCCTCTGCCAGCCAAGGAGGAGCCGGTGGAAAAGCGGCTGGTGCGGGTGCTGGCACAAAATAAGGCGGTAGAGGAGGGTGTACTGCGGGTGGCCCAGGAAGAGGACACCTACCGTTCCTTGAATCTGGGCACCAAGATGGATCTGTTTGTGAGCTATCGGGACAGAACTGTGGTTTATGAGGCGAAAAAGGCGGGCTCCCGGGCGCTGGATGTGTACCAGCTGCGGATGTACTGGGACGGCTGTGCCCTGGATGGGCGGCCCATTACCCAGGGAATGCTGATCGCCCGGCGCCACTGTCCGGAGGTGGAGGCGCTGGTGGAAAAGATGAACTCCTTCACCGACCCCACCGGCCGCCCCTATCAGTTTTGTCTGACCACCTGGGAGGAAGAAGGCATTGATCCCTGTGCGGTATAAGAATACGCCGGGAAGGCTTGAGCCTCCCCGGCTGCGGAAGGAGGTACTTTTGTGAACAAGAAGTCCATGACCTTGCAGGCCTGGTCCCGTCAGTGGCTGGAGCTCTATGTCAAGCCGGTGGCCAAGCCCAGCGGGTATGAACACTACCGGGACAACCTGGAGAAGTATATCCTTCCCTGCCTGGGCCGCTGCTCCCTGGAGCGGCTGACCACCCCGGTGGTGCAGGCGTTTTTGAACCAGATGGGAGAGTGCGGCAACCTGCGCACCGGCGGGCCGCTCAGCAGTAAGAGCGTGAAAAACATCCGGGTGGTGCTGGATGTGTGCTGCAAGCGGGCGGTGGCCGACGGACATATGAAGGAAAACCCGGTGCCCGGCACCGTGTGCCGCCGCTGTCCCTCCCGGACGGTGGAGGTGCTCTCCGATGAACAGCAGAAGGTGCTGGAGGGGTGGCTGTTTCAGAATCTTACCCTGTACAGCGCCGGGATCTTGCTGGCGCTGTACAGCGGGATGCGCCTGGGGGAGTGCTGCGCTTTGCGGTGGAGCTGTTACGACCCCGCCCGGGGAGAGCTGCACATCCGGGAGACGGTGCGGCGGGTGACGGAGGATTCTGCCCGGCCTCAGGGAAAGAAAACCCGCCTGGTCTATTCAGAACCGAAAACCAACTCCTCCCGCCGGACCCTGGCTTTGCCCGATATTCTTCTGGATCTTCTGGATTTTCAGTACCGGCGCTTTACCGACACCTTCGGACGGGCTCCGGCCAAAGAGGACTTTATCCTCTATAACGCCAAGGGCGGGGCCATGGACCCGGACAATCTGAGCCATTACTTTGGGGATGTGCTGGCCGGACTGGGGCTGCCCCATGTGAAGTACCACGCCATGCGCCACACCTTCGCCACCCGGGCCATTGAGAACGGCGTGGATGTGGCCACCGTCTCCGGGCTGCTGGGCCATGCGGACGTGACCACCACCACCCACTACTACGTCCATCCCCATCAGGAGGCTATGCGCCGGGCTATGCAGTCCGTTGCCCCGGTGGCCCGCCTGTCCTTGCAGGTCGGGGGCGGGGTTCCCAGGCCTGAGGCGGACCCGGCCCAGGAGCCTGTCACCGCGCCCCGTGTGTGCCGGAGAAAGAAGTGGAAGGAGCCGGGTGGGGTTGTCCCTGGCTAGAGACAAAAGCAGGAAAGGAAACAACTTCGAAAGGAGCGAGCACATGGGAACATTTCTGGGTTACTTTGGGGATCAGACCATTCCGGAGGACAAAAGGGAGGAATTCACCCAGCGGGTCCTGACGATTCTGGACCAGGGCGGGATGCTGGATCTGGAAGATGTCAGCCTGTTTGGAAAACGAGTTTGGCTGTTAAAGCCGCCCCAGGCTCTGCCGGGGAAGGATACCATCCTGTTTTGCCACAACTACTTTGAACAGGATACCTGGGAGACCGGAGGCTATGATCCAACCTCCTGCAGCTTCCATACCAACAAAGTGGGCTGGCGCCAGTTTAATCTGGTCTGCTCCGCTGTATATGTACTTTATGAGTTTTATACAGACTCCTTCGGCATTGCCAGCGAGGACGCCCATGTCTACGACGCCCGAGAGATCATCGGCTGGCTCAACGACCTGTTTCAAAGCCGCTATGACAACCGCCGGGCCAGCAACCCGTGGCGCGTCTACCAGCTACTGCCAGACTACCGGCGGGATGATGATCCTCTGACCCAGCTCGCTGACGGTTCGCCCATGGATCCCGTGGGGATGCTCATCTATCTGACCGTCACCCGCAAAGCCAACCAGGAGGCCTTGTGGGAGAGTACGGAGTCGGCTTCGGGGGCACCCCATAACATCCTGGACTGCATCAGCAGGGCGGAACGGGCGCTGGCAGAGTTCACTGCGGGGGATGAGGAGCCGGATCGGAAAAAGCTGGAGCAGCTGACAGCTGCCCTCAAAAACCGGGATATGGAACGGCTTCCGGAAGGAGCGCCGCAGTGCTTCGCGGTCATGGCCGCCATGCTTCCGGTGGAGATCACGGCAAAACTGCTTGCCGACGCCTTTGCCCAGGATTTTTGGGCCTTGCTGGAGGAGCTGCGCTCCTTTGGTTGGGATGGAGGCGACTGCTGGAACTTTGGGAATCTCCCGCCAGCGGAACCGGTTGTCCCCGTGGACACCACCACGTTCCTGCGCTGCTCAGATGACGACCGCGCCTGGTGGTGGCGGCCGGACGGGGATGTCCACTTTTCCGAGGAGATGAATGCCTGGCTGGCCCAATGCCGCGCTGCGTTGGAGACTCTAGCCCGGGAAGAGCCCCCGATGCGTGGCAGCGAGCTGCTGGAACTGCTGATCGGGACGCTGGACCGCATTCAGCGGAGGACCCCCTCTGTCTTTGCGTTCCGGGAGATGTTCTATGACTTTGCGGCTCATTCTGAATCACCCATGGTGCAGGCCGCAGTCCGATACCTGGAGCAGTTGGCAGAACAAGAGGATGCTGCCGTTCCCCTGCGGCGGTATCTGGCGGTTCTGGGCAATCTGCCGCTGCGTGAGAGGGTGTTTGGGTTCTGATAGTGCCGACTAGGGGCCAATTTGACTCTGTTTTTGTTAAATGGTATAATAAATATATAAATTATAAAGAAGTGTCTTATCTGTATAGGTAAGGCACTTTTTTATTTTTACAAAAAGGAGGTCCCAAAATGAGCAGACCAAAGATATATCAGGCTGGAACCGTGTCCACTTGGTGCGGGCTTGCCTATCGGGTGGCCCAGCCTTGTGAGATTAAAGACGGGCGATGGAAAACGACCCTGTATTTGTTGGGGCCGAACAGAAAGCCCCTGCAGAAAGGAGGGGTCACGCTGTGCAGCAGAAAGGGAGAGGGAGCGCAGGACTTGATCGTTCGGGCGGAGAGGGAAATCCAACGCATAGCCATAGAACACGCGGATGTGATCCTTGACGCCGTCCGGAGTGGTACCTGGCCTGGCATGACCTTGGAGACTTACGCCGCCCTGCGCCGTGGGGCGATCCAGAGTTATAACAAATGGGCCGGCAAGGCGGAGAACTATTGGTGCCACTGGGAGGAGAGACTGTGCCCGGCGGTGGGAGATGTGGAGCTGCTCCAGTGCGGCGATCCATCCAAACTGGAAGAGAAAATGGAGCAGCTGACCCACCGCAAGCGGAGCAAGCGGGGTTATACGGATGCGGAGCGAGTGGATTGGATCATCCTGGGAGATATATTGGAGTGTGCGTGCCGCGTGGATGGGCTGCTTTCCGACAATCCCCTGCGGGCCCAGGCCCGTAAATGCCGGGAGCGGCTGTCCACTATTGCCAGCCGGGGACTGGCCAGGAGAGATCTGACGGAGGCGGAAGTGGCGGCCCTGTTGGATACGTGCCTGTCCCACCCAGACGAGGCCGTCTATGACGCTATGCTCCTGCAGCTCCTGACAGGGCTGACGGTCCCTGAGCTATATGGACTCACGGTGGGTGACTGGCAGCGGGGCAGATCGGTCTCATGGATTGAGGTGACAAAGGCGTATAAACAGGTTCGCGGGCAGATGCCAGCTATGACCAAGCTGCTGGATGACGCAAACAGCTACCGCAAGGTGGTGTGTACCGAGGCGGTGGAGCAAGTGCTGCACCGGCTGGTCGCCAGATGCAAGAGACAGTCCCGGGCAGACCGCGGCGCCCCGCTGATTGCGGCTGCGGACGGCACACGTCTGTCACCGCAACAATACAAGGCGGCGGTGCGGGATGTGCTGGACAAGATCATCCGGGATGGCGCCCGGCTGTCCTTTGTGGAGCGGGGTGGTATCTTGCGGGGGGAAAACCGGCCGACTATGGCTCACACGGACCTGCTGCGCAACACCGCGGACTACTACTTACGCGCGGTATGCCGCTGCAATGACGCGGAGCGGGCTACCATCCTGGGGCTCCATCAGGAGCATACGGTTGGGGCTGTCTATGTGGACTGGGGAAATGAGCAGGTCCTGTTGCAGTTGCAGGGTAAACTGGCGCGCTGGCACAGCCGCATCCTGCACACAACAGAAGAGATACAGCTGGGGCAGAGTGGGTGTCAGCTGCTGATCAGGGCGCAGCCGGAATCTCACCTTACGGTTTGCTCACGCCACGGTGTCATCGGTACAATTAAGAAAAGGGAGGAACTGTAATGGCCAATAGATTGAATCAGAAACTCCGGAAGCCGGCTCAGGACAAAACCGCGCCGGTCAATTATGACCCGCTACATCCCGCCAGCCTTAGGCTGCCCCAGCAGACGGCGGATAGCCGGCCAACCGTCGCTGCGGTCTACCGGATGCTCTGGCCCAAGCTGCGGGAGGAGCGAAAGTTGGCGCGCTCGACCGCCAGACAGTATGACCGTGTAATGGCCCAAAAAGTCCTGCCGCAGATGCCGCTGGATGTGGCTTTTGCAGATTTGGATGAAGATGAGTTTTTGGCGTTTTGGGATCATTTATGCGGCTCGGGTCTGTCTCAGAGCCATCTGCAGATTGCGTCTGTCGTGATCCGGACGATCATGGAGCTGGCGTATGATCAGGGGCTGACCCAGACCACGCTGTGGGGGCTGCCCCAATATCGGATTCTGCCCGAGGATGGAGCGCCTCTTGAGGTGTTGCCCTGTGAGGATCCGGAGGAAGAGGGAGCGCGCCTGGCCGATTTGGCCGTGCGTACGCCCCGGTCTATCTCTCTGGATGTGGAGTTTGCACTGGCGGCAGGGATGATTGACAACTGTTGCGAGCATGGGGAGCTGATAGCTGGTTTGCTCATGCTCTGCTTGGGAGTGCGTACCAGCGAGGCTACCGGATTTTCATACAAACATCTGGTGGAGGTCCGTCCGGGGTACTGGGCGCTGGTGCGCTATGAGGTCAGCAACAAGGATGCCCGCACGACCCAGGCAGGAGGAAAGACCAGCAACGCCTTCCGCCTACTGCCCGTTCCCCACTTTCTGACGGAGATTCTGATGGATCGAAAGCGGAAGCTTTTGAAGAAGTTTCCGCCGGAGGTGGTGGAGAATCTGCCTCTGGCCTGCAAGGGCACGGACGTTGCTTGCCGATGTACACAAAAGGAGACAAACGAGGCAATGAAAAACCTGTATCGGCTGGCAGGGGTGGCGGAAGACCTGATGCGTACAGCCTATCAGGAGATGCGGGCAGATCCGGACCTGGCGGAGGATTGCGAAGGCCGGGCCACCGCTTACCTGTGCCGGCACCAGTTTGCCACGGCCATGGTGTACTGCGGGCTTACACCGGGGGAAATCTATACCGTGATGGGCCATGCCGAGGAGGATGAGTCGGTGCACAAGTCAGATTTTGCGAATCCGGACGCATTTTGTGCCCTGGCAGACAAGATGAGCCGGCGGCCGCTGGTCCAGTTCTTTGATCACCTTGCTGCCTGCCATACCTATTCCTGTGAGGATCAACCGATTTCGGTGCGTGCGGACGGGGATGTAGATCTGTATTTTCCTAGCGGCGGGATTTTTGCGATTTCGCTGTTAGGGGCGGAGTACGGCGATAACCTGAGGGTCGAGACAGAGGGCGTGGAGATTTTGCAGCAGGCACCTCTCTGCTTGCCCGGTAATCCGTCGGATACGCTCAGCATCCGCAGCGCGCTGCGGGCGTTGGGGGAAGAGGCCTGGCGGCCGCAATAGACCGAACTGTGGTGCTCCCCTCTCCTGCCGCCGTGATCGAGAGCCTGGACCATGAGTCTGCCCCGCTGTCTCTCCATGCGATCTATCCCGCCGCGAATTTCCGATCCCAAGATGTAGTGGAAATCCCTCAGTTCACACCCCTTGTGGCTGAGGAGCCAGCGGATCAGGTTTTGCCGCAGCCTACAGAGTGTGTGGATATACCGCAGCCCGTGCAGCAGGTTGTTCCGGTCCGCTCCGGCAGGCCCGAAGCGAAAGTGTTTGGTACGGCGGCTGCCCCTGGGAGCCTCTATCTTCTGGGACGTAGCGGCGAGATCCAGGCCCTGCCGGACCGGCAGCCAATCTACAATCGGAATCTTGCCGGCAAACGGCTGCTTGACGGGCAGCATATGGAGCCGGCGGCTCTGTTTTGTTGCAGGGAGCAGGATCCCGCACTCATTCTCTCATCAGACGGAATGCTGTATCGGCTTGCGCCGGGCCAACGGCTGGACAGCCCGGACTTTTGCCGGCCGGACAATCCGGCCTATGAGGCCCTTCGCTGCGGAGGCATCCTGCTGCAGGGGCCGGAGCTGGGACAGTCAGATGGGACCATTACCTGCCTGTCTGACCGGGGGAGTATTCGTCGGGTGTCATTGGAGCGGCTTCGACGGATCTCGCCGGAGGGCAGACAACTGGTTGCGGTGCCAGAGGGAGATAAGCTGGTGTCGGCCTGCCTATGTTCTGCGCATGCGGATCTGCTGATTGTCAGTGCCCGGGGCAAGGTGCTGAGGCTGGCGGCAAAGGATTTGTATGTAGTTATCTCCCCAGGTGCTGACCTCTGTGCCGGGATGACTCTGGCGGATGAGGATCATGCGGTGCTCTGCTGCCCCTACGAGGCAAACACCGAGTACCTCATCATTACCAGTTCCGGTCGGGCAGTCCGGAGAGCGGGTTCGGCGGAGATCACATCCCACGGACGAGGCAGTCAGGGAGTGCAGGGGATGCAGGTGGGCGCAGGCGATCAGATCGCCGCGCTGCTGCCGGCTGCGCCTGCAGTACTCATGGCGGCGACCAACGGAAAGGGGCTGTGCATCAGGACCGACAGCATTTCGCTTACCACAGGCGTGGCTAAGGGAATGGGGATCATAAAACTCCGGCCTCCTCACGCGGTGCTGACAGCCATCGGCATGGAATATATCTCTTCATCCTAAATACTTGTTGCGTACTTAAAATTATGTCGTATTATAGTATTAAGAGGGACTGGGAGGTGTCGGTATGAAACAGCGCATCCTATATCTGGACTTCCTTCGTTGTTTGGCGATTATCTTCGTGATTATTCTGCACAGCATTATGGCTGCGCTGGAAAACCCTGCGTTTTATCAGCATCCCTCCTGGTATCTGTGTATGCTTGTGGAACCCTTTGACCGCACCGGTGTGCCGCTGTTTTTTATGATCAGCGGATTTTTGCTCCTCAGCAGCCCCAAAACAGAGAACCTCTGGGAATTTTATAGGCGGAATATTCCAAAACTGGTGATCCCTTTGACAGTATGGAGCATTATTTACTATGTTGCTGAGGCGTGTTACAGACAGCACCCCATAGACCTGCATGATTTCCTGAGCCGGTTTCTGAATCAGGGTGTGACCTACCATATGTGGTTTGTCTATACCCTTCTAGGCATCTATCTGCTCTGCCCGTTTTTGAAACGTATGGTAGACCAGTGTACCTTGCGGCAGCTTGTCTTTTTGTGGGTTCTTATTTTATTTCCAACCACACTGCGGCCCATCTTAAATCATATTCTCCCTGTTTATATCCATTTGTTTAACCCTCTGTTGGAGGGCTACATAGGGTATTTCCTGTTGGGATACCTGTTGGGCGGCGCAGAGTTTCCCAAAGCTTCCCGTGTGCTAATCTATCTGGGGGGCCTGGCAGGTTACGGAGCCTGTCTGTTGGGCAATCTGGCCCAGGCGTCTTCCGGAGGGATCTCTCTTCCCATGGACGGCGGATATATGCTCAACCACTATCTGCTGGCGGCAGGGATCGTGGTGTTTTTCCGCACTTGGTTTGAGAAGTACGCGGACCGACTGGAGAAATTTTCCTGCCCTCTGGAAAAAGCATCCGATTTGGTATTTGGCATATACTGGAGCCATGTTCTGAGCTTAAATGTGTTTACCAAGGTGTTTCTGGGAAATGCCGCACTCCTCCCCTATCTTTTGCTTCGGAGCAGCTGCACAATACTGCTGTCTTTCCTGTTTGCTGCCATGGTTTCTTATATTCCTGTTTTGCGTCGCGTCCTGATATAAAGAAAAGAGAATGAAAGAGCCCTGCCGGTCAAAAAGGCCGGCAGGGCTCTTTCATTCGTATCTGTGTAGTGTTTTTGCTGCAGATTCACACATGGTTTTGTGTTCGAGCGATCAGCGGCAAACGTGAGATAACAGGAACATATACCGCGGTTCAGCGTCCCAGTTCCTGCTTGCGCTGGCGAAACTCCTCACGAATTTCCGTTAACAGTTCCGGCTGTTCCAGCATGTCTCCACAGGCCGCCGCCAGAACCTTGGCGGCAATGAGCAACGCCTGATGCATTTCTTCGCTTTTTCCGGCCTGGACATATTCCATGCTGTGGGCTACGCAGTGCTCCGGCACAAAGGCAACCCGGATACAGGAGCCGGGAACACGGTACATCACATTGCCGAAATCAGTGGAACCTGTTTTTTCCCGGGCGGGGCGGATGGTGGGGGCGTTAAGGGCCTGCGCCTTTTCCATCAGCAGCTGATTGAGACGCAGCACGGGGATCTTGCTGTCAAAGGGCAGGTCTTCCACCAGTTCTCCTTGGGTTCCGCTCATCAGACCGGCGCCGGCAATAATATCCCGGAGCCGCTCTACTACAGTGTCCAGATAGGCGCAGTTATAGGAGCGCAGCGTCACCGTGCCCTCTGCCAGGGCAGGGACTACATTGTCCGCGCCGCCGCCGTTGGTGATTGTATAGTGCATCCGGGTGTCCTCGCGAACATGTTCCCTCATGTATTCGACTCCCTGGAAGGCAAGCATCAGACCGTCCAGAGCGCTGCGGCCCTCCTCTGGGGCCATGGCTGCGTGGGCGCTGCGGCCGTGGAAACGGACCTTGAAGCTGGACAGGGCAAGACTTTTGATGTCAGTGGTGGTAGTTTGTCCGGCATGGAACATCAGAGCAACGTCCAGTTCCTCAAAGCAGCCGTTTTTTTGCATCACGATTTTGCCGCCAATACTCTCCTCAGCAGGTGTACCATATACCGTGATGGTGAAGGGCTTGTCGTCTGCCATATCCTTCAGAGCCAATGCGGCGCCAAGAATAGCCGGACCTTGGGCGTGATGGCCGCAGCCGTGGCCCAGATCAGGCAAGGCGTCATACTCGCAAAGCAAGCCGAAGTTGGGGCCGCCGGCACCGTTGGACCAGGTGGCGCGGAAAGCGGTTTCCAAGCCGCCCACCCCCTTCTCCACGCGGAAGCCTGCCCGTTCCAGGAAGGCGGTAAGTACTTCGCAGGCGTGGTACTCCCGGCCGCTTAGCTCGGGATGGTCAAAAATATCATCGGAAATGGCACACAGTTCTGCGGCAGCCTGGTCGATCCGATGATACAGCTGCTTATTTGTCATATCTATGGGACCTCCTATGTTCTGTCAGAAAGACTGGATCTTGTTGGTCAGTATGGTCAATTCATCGATCATGCGGTTCTTCTGGCGAATGAAATCGGTGAATAGGAACAGGTATTCTTCCGCCCCCATGGTTTCCCTTCGTTTACCCTTGACGCAGCAAAGCCGTGGAAACAGTCCGCTGGCAGAGAAGGCTAGATCTTGGTCGTAAGGAGAGCCATAGCTCTGCTTGAGCCGGTTCATGGTTCCGCACACCACACGGACCAGACGGTTCCAGCGGGCGTCCTCCTCCTGACAGTCTTCTGCTACTTGCCGGACCGCAGCCCAAAGGGAGGCCACCTGATCCAGTACAGGAGCAAAATCAAAGCATACGTCGCAATGCTTGGCGCAGTCTTCCAGCGTTTGTACTGTCTGGGAGAAGTACTCTTCCAGGGCAAAGGGGAGGCGGCGTTCTGCAGCCAGACGGTAGGCACTTAAATAGAACATCCTGGCATCCCGGGCTAACACGGTCGGGTCTACTTTATCCAGCGTGTCCTCTGCCGTGTGCCACCACGGGGTTCCGGGGCCGGGAGTAGCCGTCTGTTTTTCTTCCGATCTGCATACGGAGCGGCTGTAGAAATGGAAGGGGATGCCGGTGCCCCAGAACGACTGGTCTGCCCCCCGTCCGATGGAAAAAAAGTCTACTTCTGTGCCGAGAGCGGCCGCAGCCGCAGTTTCCAGGAAAAACTTCCGACCCTCTGCCCCGGTGGTATGAATGCCTTCCCGGTTTGCACCCCGATTGCCCAACAGATCGGCAGTAATGTGGGCGACGCAGTGAGTGTGGAGCTGAAGCCAATGCTGGTCACAGTACCAGGTGGAACCGGCATACCGGCCATTGGAGTGGCCAGTCCACCAGACAATTCGTACTCCTCGTTCCAGTTCCTCCCGGTGCACCCAGAAGCACCGGGCCATCTCAATGGCGGTGGCGTTGGCAGCGCAGTTGTCTGTGGCGCCAAGAAACCAGGTATCATAGTGGCAGGAGAGAAGTACAAATTCATCCGTACGTCCCGGAATGTCGGCCACTGGCATGGTTACCGGAAATACCCCGGTCTCCACCTGTACCTGCAGTGTGGCCTCCAGACGCTGACTCTCCAGACGCTGGATCAAAGCTTGTCCATCTCCTCCGCTGATGCCGGCAATGGGAATGGTGGGAAGAAGCAGAGAGGAATCTTGGGTGGGAGTACCCCATACACCGCTGGCGGTGTCTTCGTGAATGCCGGGTTCTCCGCTTTCCCAAACCTGAATCAGGCCTAGTACACCGTGGCGTTCCAGCCGCTTGATGTATCGTTCATCAAAGCCGTGTCCGACTACGATCTTGCCTCGGAAGCTCTCCAACTGGGCCTCCCACTGGACCAAGTCCGGCTGCTTGTCCAGGCAGTGAGGGTCGAAAACCAGTTCTCCGGTCACTCCCTCCGGGCGGTTGGCGGAAAAAGAACGGGGACGGGAGGAAATGACGGTGCCGTCGGACAGGGTGAGGCAGCTGGTAATTGGATTGCTTAAAAATTCCTCGAAATGCTCTTCGTGGCAGGGCAGGCCGATTTGCTTCAGCTGCTGGAGTATATAGGTGCTGGCCTGCCGGGCAGCAGGGCTGCCCGACAGTTTGTCCAGCTTACTGAGATATGTCAGATGCGCCCAGATCCGATCCTGATCCAGTTGGAGTGCGATCTCGCTGTATGTCATGCAAAAACCTCCTTCTGACGGGTTTTGCGTTCACTTAATAGCCGATGGCAGAGGCGATGAGCATAAAGATGGCGCCTACTACAAACCAAATGCCGAATAGGGGCAGCATGAACTTGAGCCACTTCTCATAGGGAATTTTAGCCGCGGACAGGTATCCCATGGTAGCCGAGGAGGTGGGCAGGATGGAATTGGAGAAACCGTCGCCCATCTGGAAAGCCAGCACGGCAGTTTGACGGCTCATGCCTACCAGGTCGGCAATGGGAGCCATAATGGGCATCACAACGACGGCCTGTCCGGAGCCGGAGGTGATCAGTACATTGATAAGATTCTGAACTACGTACATGCCAAGCACCTGGACCGGACCGCTGAGGTTCATGACTACCTGAGACAAAGCATTGATAACGGTGTCAATAATCTGTCCATCGGCCATGACCAGAGAGATGCCGCGGGCAAAGCCTACGATCAGCGCACCGCCGGTGATGCCCTTGGCGCCCTGGCTGAAAACAGAGGCAATCTTGTTGGGGCCATAACCGGCAATGAGGCCGCCTACCACGCCCATAACCAGGAAGATAGCAGTCATCTCTTCGTACCAGAAGTCCATCTGGCTTACGCCGTAGATCAGGGCGACAAAGGCAACCAGGACGGTGAGGAGGATGAGAACATGCCGGGTGGTCATCTCAACGGTCTGGCTCTCCTCTTCATACTCATATTCGCTGCCCAATCCGTAGACGATGCTGCGAGTAGGATCGGCCTTTACCCGGTTGGCGTAGCGGATGATGTAGGCGCTACTTACTGCAACCAGCACGACCAGCAGTGCAACACGAAGGCCCGCGCCGGAAAACAGGGGAACTTCTGCGATCTCCTGGGCCACACCTACGTTAAAGGAGTTGAGTACGCCGGCAGTAAATCCGCAAGCGGCACCCATAGCGATCATGGCAGTGCCGGTTACCCGGTCAAAGCCCATTGGGAGTACGACGGAAATACCGATTGGGACAAAGATGCACACCTCGGTGGACATGCCCATAGTGGTACCAAAGATGGCGAAGAGCACCATAAAGAAAATGATGACCAGATTTTTTCGCTTCCCGCAAATCTGGGCCACTTTGCAGCTCAGGGCAGTGATGGCGCCGGTAGAGTGAATGATTTCAAAGGCGCCGCCGATCATCAGCAGGAAAATGACGATGTCGGCCGCATCTACCATGGACTGGTACATGATTCCCGGCACTCTCAGCAGACTGACTGGGGTCTGTTCCACCCGATGGTAGGAATCCGCTACCACAATGGTGTTGCCGGTGACAGGGTCTTCTGTTCTGTCAAATTCGCCTGCCGGAACCACATAGGTGAGCAGCGCGGTAATACAGACCAGAATTACCATGATAACCAGTGCGTGAGGTGCGCGGAACCCTCTCTTTTTTGCTTTTGTTTCTGCTGCCATAGGAACACTCTCCTCACTATCTTATTTTTCCAACGGGATGTGTTGGAAAGTTTACGCCTTTAACATAGTGAAGATTTATTATTGCGTCAAATATATTATTTTAAATATAATATTAGCTAAAATCTAATGTTATGCATTTGAAAAGGGATAAAAAGTGCGGGGAGTGAAATGTGTTTTCTGATGAGATATGCCATGGATAAAAGGGGGCGAAAGAATGCAAAACATTTTATTGTTTGACGCAGATAGATTGCGGCTATTCTGAGGCGGAAAGAAAGCGTTGCTGGGATGATTTTGCTGGAAAGAGATGTGTCATGGGGGTGCTGCAATATGTAAAATAGGCAAATGAAGTAAGTCAGTTTATAGAAAGTGCTGATTAAAATTTAAAAGGCCAAAACTAAAACATACGAAGATGAATGGGAAAAATTGTTCAATATATCCACTCATAGAACAACGGAGTGCATCGAGAATAATTGGGGACGCGGCATCTAAAGTACTATGCTCTGCCGGAAGCAGTGGTGACGTTTTACACATAGGACACGGAGCGTATATAACAGCAAAGATACGGCAGGTGTTCTGGGAAACTGCGCCCGAAAACCATGGAAAAGGTTTATGTTTGAGGGCGGAAATAAACAATTTTGTGCCGAAATATAAAGAGAGCCTTGAAATCGAAAGATTTCAAGGCTCTTCTTGTTGTATGTCTTAACACGGTCAGGATATCGGTATATTTGCTGAAAAGTAAGATCTGTGTGCTTTCCTGCAGGCAGTGGAACCCAGGAGCGGAATGTACCGGCAGAGAAATGCAGCGATGTTCAAACAGCGGCTCAATCCACAAAATATTCCGGATGGATTTGATGCAGTTCATCCTTCTCAAGATTGTGGCGGGTGAGATGGCGAGTCATGAGCATCTCGGCCATTTCGGCATCTCTGCGGCGCAGGGCATAGAGAATGTCTTCGTGGTCCTGGATGGTGTACTGGCTCATGCCCGAAGTGGCGGAAATAATGCGCAGGCGGTCAAATTGCAGCATATCCGTTTTACCACATCGTAAGTACGAGATTTGTTTACTGCTTGGAAGAGCAGTTTGTGGAAGTCATCATCCAGGCTCAGGAAGTTTTCCGATTCATCTGTCTGTGCACACTGCCGCTGGGCGTTCAGGTTTGTTTCCAGTGCGTCCAGGTACTCTTGAGAGATGCCCTGCTGACAGGCCAGCTTAAGGACAGCAACCTCCACCACCAGGCGCAGAAACTTGGATTCCTCGATGCGCTCATAGCTGATCTTGGTCACATAGCTCCCCCGCTGGGGGATGATCTCCACCAGATCCATGCGGGACAGTTCGATGAGTGCCTCTCGGATGGGGGTGCGGGAAAGAGAGAGCGCGGCGGACAGCTCGTTTTCACTGATGGAGCTTCCCGGCGGCAGCTGCAGCGTCTGAATATTATACATCAAGACCCGAATGGCGTAGGAACGTGCATTTTCTCTGGGGAGCTTTGGAAGAAGTTTCATGGAAGATCCCCTCTCCAGTTATATGGTATATGATTGGCGGAATGGTCCGCAAAAAAATCCATATACTAGCATACCACTTCAGCAGGGGAAATGCCAGACCTTCTTTTTTAGAAGTCGAAAGTAAGAACGATCTTTCGAATGGAGGGATCCCGGGTATCCAGGAAATCAAAGGCCTCCTGGGCTTTGGTCAGGGGGAAGGTGTGGGAGACGGAGCCGGAGAGATTCAGCGTGCCCGCGTGGATCATCTCAATGGCCTTGCCGAACATTTTGTTTTGCAGGCGGGAACCCCGTACATCCAGCTCCTTGGAGGTGATGAGGAACTGATTGACCTCGGTGGGAGCAGTGGAGAAGCCCATGGTGATCACACGGCCAGCGTTGCCGGTAGCCTTGAGCAGATTGAGCAGAGAGTCCTTGACGCAGGCGGCGTCAATGGAGACCGTGGCGCCGCGGCCGTGGGTGTACTCCAGCACCGTTTCCAGGAAGTCCTCCTTCTGGGTGTTGATGGTGTACTTAGCGCCGGCGGCCTTGGCCTCGGCCAGCTTGTCGTCCATGATGTCGGCGACAATGATGTGGCTGCACATCTGACGGGCAATACGCAGAATGGAGCTGCCCAGAGCGCCCGCGCCATAGAGCAGAAGCATGTCCTCCTGCTCCAGCTGAGCCCGGGTGCAGGACTGGATGGCAATGGTTGTGGGCTCAATCATGACCGCGTCCACATCGGACAGCTGGTCGGGCAGAATGTAACAGTCGCTCTCGGGTACGGCAATAAACTCCCGGTAACCGCCGTCAATGTGCACACCCCGCACAGCCAGGTGATCGCACACATTACCGCGGCCCTTCCGGCAGGGATAGCACTCGCCGCAGCTAGTGACCTGGTTGACGATGACCCGGTCCCCTACCTTAAGATTCTGGACGTTGGGGCCGACCTGATCTACCACGCCTACGATCTCGTGGCCGATGATGCGGGGGTAAGTGGCGGCGGCGTTGGTGCCGTGGTAGATACCCACGTCAGAACCGCAGATACCGGCGGCGGTCATGCGAACCAGGACGTTATCCTTTTCATTGATAACCGGCTTTTCTACTTCAATCAGCTCCAGCTGCTCAGGCTTTACAATTCGGACCGCTTTCATAACTAAGACTCCTTTTCATAATTGCATTATGATGATTGTGCTCAGACATAAAACATAGAGATTCAGAAAGGGGGAAGCTCGTGTTAGTTTGAGAGAGGAGCACGAGACAACTTGTAAGGACGAGGGGCTGACGGTCACCGAGATGAGCGAGGAAGAGCGTCAGCAGATGCTGGAGATGATCCAGCCCGTCTATGACTATCTGGATTCCCAGTATGAGTGGGCCCCCGAAGTCCGCCAGATGATTGCGGACATTGAGTGAGGTGAGTGAAGATGAAAAACGCGACAATGGATAAGTTGTTTAAAGGAATCGACTATCTTACCGGTATTCTGACCGGTCTGATGGTGCTGTTCGTATTCATGAACGTGGTTCTGCGCACCTGCTTCAACTCCGGCCTGACCTGGTCTGAGGAGCTGTCCCGTTACCTGTTTGTCTTTGTTACCTATGTGGGCGCTATCAGCGCCATGCGCGTCAACGGCCATCTGGGCGTGGACACACTGATCTCCCGGGTTCCCCGCCCCCTGCAGATGGTGATGTATGTGGTTTCTCAGCTGGTGATCGCGGCGCTGATGTGTATCCTGGTCCACGGTTCGGGTAAGATGGTTCTGCAGAACACCGAGTCCCGCACCGCCGCTCTGGGCATCTCTTATGCGTTGCTCTACTCTGTGGGCATCATCACCGGCGTGTCCATTGCAGCTATGGCGGTTGCCAACATTGTGTATGCCGTGACCCATCCCTCCGAGATCTCCAGCATCGTGTCCATGACCACCGATGAGGACGAAATCATGGCTGAGACGGGCAGCGAGGATCTCTCCGATGAGGAGTATGCCAAGCGCCTGAACGAAGAGGGAGGTAAGTAAGCAATGACACTTGTGGTATTTTTGGCCGCCCTGGTAGGCGGTATGCTCATCGGAATTCCGGTGTGTTTTGCTCTGATGTTCAGCGGCGTTTGTATGATGCTGTTCCTGATGGATTCAATTCTCAGATCCTGGCCCAGAACCTGTTTTCCGGTGCCGACTCCTTCTCCATGATGGCCGTCCCCTTCTTCATTATGGCCGGCGAGTTCATGAACCGGGGCGGCATTACCAAGCGGATCGTCAACACCGCCAACGCCCTGGTGGGCTCGGTGCGGGGCGGTCTGGGCTACGTATCCATTCTGGCCATCCTGGTGTTTGCCAGCATGGTAGGTTCCGCCGTAGCCTCCACCGCCTTCCTGGGCGCCATCCTCATTCCCATGATGGTGCGGGCCGGCTATAAGCGGGACACCTGCACCGGCCTGATCGCCGCGGGCAACATCCTCTCCCCCATCATGCCCCCCTCCGTGCCCATGATCGTGTTCGGCGTGCAGGCGGGTGTGTCGGTCACTGAGCTGTTTATGGGCGGCATCGCTCCCGCCTGCTACCTGTCCATTTCTCTGTGCATCCTGTGGTTCTTTGTGGCCAAGCGGGACAAGCTGCCCACCGCGCCCCGCCAGAGCGCCAAAGAGGTGCTCAAGGCCATTGTGGACGGCCTGTGGGCGCTGGCTCTGCCTCTGTTTATCCTGTGGGGCTTGCGCAGCGGAAAGTTTACCCCCACCGAGGCCGGTGTGATTGCGGCGGTGTACGCCCTGTTTGTGGGCCTGGTGGTCTACCGGGAGCTGAAGCTTTCCATGCTGATGGAATGCCTGGTCTCTGCGGCCAAGTCCTCTTCCATTATTATGTTCCTGGCTGCGGCGGCCATGGTGTCCTCCTGGATGATGACGGTGGCCAATGTTCCCGCCATTGTCACCAGCATTCTGGCTCCCTTCATCGAGCACCCCACCCTGCTCATGCTGGTCACCTGCGGCATCGTTCTGCTGGTAGTCACCTCCATGGACGTGACTCCTACCATCATGATCCTTACCCCCGTGCTGATGCCTGCCGTCAAGGCCGCCGGCATCAACACCGGCTACTTTGGCGTGGTGTTCATCCTCATGTGTGTGCTGGGTCTGCTGACCCCTCCGGTGGGCACCGTGCTCAACGTGGCCTGCGGCGCCGGCAAGATCAACATGGAGCGTATGGTCAAGGCCGTGTGGCCCTTCCTGCTGGCTGAAGTGATCATTCTGCTGCTGATGATCCTGTTCCCCGCCACCGTGATCGTACCCATGAATTTCTTTACCGGCGGCTGATGACCACCGGACCCAATATGAAATAAAAGTCGTATGTTTAAGATAGGAGAGTAAATTACTATGGAAATGACTATGCGCTGGTACGGCAAAGAGCATGATACCGTTACCCTGGAGCAGATTCGACAGACCGGCTATGTGAAGGGGATCATCAGCACCCTGTATAATAAGCTGCCCGGCGAGGTGTGGGAGCTGGACGAGATTCTGGCTCTGAAGAAAGAGGTAGAGGACGCCGGTCTGCACCTGGCGGGCATCGAGAGTGTCAACGTCAGCGACGCCATCAAGACCGGCGGCCCCGACCGGGACAAGGACATTGCCGCCTACATCAAGACCCTGGAGAACCTGGGCAAGGCGGACATCCATCTGGTGTGCTACAACTTCATGCCTGTGTTTGACTGGACCCGTACCGAGCTGGACCGCAAGCGCGAGGACGGCTCCACCGTCATGGCCTACAACCAGGATGTCATCGACCGCATGGACCCCAAGAAAATGTTTGACGCCATCAAAGACGATATGAACGGCACTGTCATGCCCGGCTGGGAGCCGGAGCGTATGGCCAAGGTCCAGGAGCTGTTTGAGATGTACAAGGACATCGACGAGGACAAGCTGTTTGATAACCTGAAGTATTTCCTGGAGGCCATTATGCCGGTGTGTGATCAGTATAACATCAACATGGCCATCCACCCCGACGATCCCGCCTGGAGCGTGTTCGGTCTGCCCCGCATCATCTCCAGCCAGGCCAAGCTCAAGCGCATGATGGACATGGTTCCCAACCCCCACAACGGCGTCACCTTCTGCATGGGCTCCTACGGCACCAACCTGAACAACGACCTCATCGCCACCGTGCGCATGCTCAAGGGCCGCATCCACTTCGCCCACATCCGCAACCTGCGCTTCAACGACGGCATGCGGGACTTTGAGGAGAGTGCTCACCTCAGCGAGGACGGCACCTTCGACATGCACGGCGTGATGAAGGCCCTGTACGAGACCGGCTTTGACGGTCCCATCCGTCCCGACCACGGCCGGATGATCTGGGGCGAGAAGGCCATGCCCGGCTACGGCCTGTATGACCGCGCCCTGGGTGCGGCCTACCTGTGCGGCCTTTGGGAGTCCATCCGCAAGGACGCCCGGAATCTTTAATGAGGATGTGAGCGGATATGAAGCTGACGTTAGAAGGATTAAAGGATCAGGCCGCCTGGCAGGCGGCGGGGATCGCGCTGCCCAGCTATGATGTGGCCCAGGTGGCCCAGCGCACCAAGCAGGCGCCCGTGTGGGTCCATTTCGGGGCAGGAAATATTTTCCGGATCTTTATCGGCGGACTGGCCGATCAGCTCCTGTCCTCCGGCGCGGCGGACAAGGGCATCACCTGTGTGGAGACCTTTGACTTTGACGTGGTGGACAAGATTTATCACCCCTATGACAATCTGGTCCTGGCCGTCACCCTCAATGCCGACGGCAGCACCGACAAGCGGGTGCTGGGCTCCCTCACCGAGGCCATCAAGGCCCAGAGCAATGTGGCCCAGGAGTGGGACCGTCTGAAAGAGATCTTCGCCAACCCCGGCCTGCAGATGATCTCCTTCACCATCACCGAGAAGGGATATGCCCTGAAGAACGCCCAGGCGGACATCGACAACGGCCCTGAAAAGCCCGGCTCTGCCATGGCTGTGGTGTGCGCCCTGCTCTTCCACCGCTACAACAGCGGCAAGGCCCCCCTGGCGGTGGTGTCCATGGACAACTGCTCCCACAACGGCGAGAAGCTGCGCACCTCCATCCTGACCATGGCCCAGGCCTGGCAGGAGAAGGGCTTTGTGGATCAGGCCTTTGTGGATTATGTATCTGACGAGGCCCAGGTCTCCTTCCCCTGGTCCATGATCGACAAGATCACCCCCCGACCTGCCGACTCCGTCTGCCAGGACCTGGCTGCCTTAGGTGTGGAGGGCATGGTCCCTGTGGTCACCTCCAAGAACACCTACATCGCGCCCTTTGTCAACGCTGAGGGGCCCCAGTATTTGGTCATTGAGGACCGCTTCCCCAACGGACGGCCCGCCCTGGAGAAGGCCGGGGTGTACTTTACCGACCGGAACACTGTCAATCAGGTGGAGCGGATGAAGGTGACTACCTGCCTCAACCCCCTGCACACCGCCCTGGCGGTATATGGCTACGTGCTGGGCTACACCCTGATTGCCGACGAGATGAAGGATCCCCAGCTGAACAAGCTGGTCCACCAGATTGGTCCGGTGGAGGGCATGCCCGTGGTCACCGATCCCGGCATCCTCTCCCCCAAGGCCTTTGTGGATGAGGTTCTCCAGGTGCGTATCCCCAACCCCTTTATGCCGGACACCCCCCAGCGTATTGCCACCGATACCTCTCAGAAGGTGGGCATCCGCTACGGTGAGACCATTAAGGCCTACGTTGAGAAGTACGGCGATGCCAAAAAGCTGGTGGCCATCCCCCTGGCCATTGCCGGCTGGTGCCGCTACCTGCTGGGTGTGGACGATCAGGGCAATGCCTTTGAGCGTTCCGCCGATCCCATGCTTCCTCTGCTCACCGAGCAGCTGGCAGGTGTGGAAGTGGGCAAGCCTGAGAGCTACCAGGGTCAGCTCAAGAACATCCTCTCCAACGCCAACATCTTCGGTGTGGACCTGTACCAGGCGGGCATTGGTAGCCGCGTGGAGGAAATGTTTGTGGAGGAGCTGGCCGGACCGGGTGCGGTGCGGACCGTTCTGAAAAAGTATCTGGGCGAGTAACGTATCCCCTTGAATCTCAAAGAAATAGCTATGCGGTGTGTACCGCAAGAAACGCCTGCCTTCCTCTGCCATTTGGCGGAGGAAGGCAGGCGTTTTCGGTTTAAGGCCAAATTTTTAGTTGAATCTTTGAAAATCAGAATTTTTTTCTTATAATTCTGCTTTCCGCTGCCTGCTGCAGGCGCTTGGCCAGCTCTGGATCCGCGTCTTCAAATTGGGAGTACAATTCTACCGCCTGGTTGACAAGATCCATGGAACTGGCTACCAAAGCCAGCTTGGGCGTTGCTTCCAGCGCATCCAGAAGACCCTGAGCAAAGGCGTCGCTGGGCTGCTGAACACATTCGCGGGCAAAGGACTTTACCGCGTTGTGAGGGCGCAGACTTGCAGCGCCGAGAGCAAAGACACAAAGTCCAATCATGACAAGCAGCAAACAAACCGTGTTCATACTGCTGCCCGCGGCTAAACGTATCAGCAGACCTGCCGCGGCAATTAGTCCGCCTGCCAGTTCAAAACGCCTGGCAGCGCCGCGGTACCGTTTATAGTAGGAATGCTCCACTTGAGCGGACATAAACTCACAGCCTTTCAAGACGGTCAAAAGATATCCGGTGTACTGTTTTGCAGAATGGTGGCCAAGGAAGACTCCTTGGAATACCGCAGGTGCTCTGTCATAGCCAGGGCAGCCTGTTCCCAATCTTTCTTCAGACAAGCATCGGCGATCTGTGCATGCTCCATCATGGTCTGGTCAATACGGGACTGGATAAACTGTCCGCTCATAATGCGCAGCCGAATGTTTTGGGTGCGGATGCGGTCGTACAGGTCCAGCAGGTAGTCATTTTTCAGACCGGATATGAGATAAGAATGGAACTCATCATCCAGAGCATAGAAGTCGGATACTTGATTCTCACCGGAGACATGGGCATGGAAGATTTGAGAAAACCGGGAGATTTCCTCTAAGTCCAGTTCGCTGTGACATGTGCGTATGACATAGGGCTCTACCAGCAGACGTACCTCAAAAATCTGATGGATGTCACCGATGGAGATGCCGGAGACCATAATTCCACGTTTAGGAAATACCTTCAAAAGCCCCTCCTGAGCCAAACGGCCGATTGCCTCACGCACCGGGGTGCGTGAAAAGCCCAGTTCCTCTTGAAGCTGAGACTCGCTGATCATTTGGTTAGGGGCAAATTCACAAAGAGCAATTTTCTGCCGGATAAACTGGTAGGCTTGGTTTTGCATGGAAGAACCTTGTTTAGAGGACATGGAGAAGCTCCTTCTATACATATCGATATTGATTTAATGATAATGAAATTCTCCTTGTTTTTCAAGAGAAATTCCAAAGGTTTTCCTGGAAGGACCTGAGGGAGAGTTGATGAAAACTCGGCTGTTGTGATATTAACTATATTAAACTAGATGAAATTATTAACAATGACAAAAATCGGCTTCATTTAAAAAGAATAATTGACAAATCAAAACAACGGGCATAGAATCAAAGCGCAATCAATCTTGTATACTACTTGGATACAAGTGATATGTAAGAAAAATAGGGGAAAACAAGTTGGATTTGGAGGGACTTGAAATGAAAGCAATTTGCATCCAGGAACCGGGAAAGGTGGAAATCCAGGACATCGAGAAACCGGTCCGCAAGCCTGGCGAGGCACTGCTGAAAATGCTCTACGGCGGTATCTGCGGCAGTGACCTGGGTTCTTATCGCGGGGCGAACGCTTACGTATCCTATCCCCGTATTCCGGGCCATGAACTGGCAGCCGAAATTGTGGAGATCGATGACAATGACCGCGGTCTGAAGCCCGGCATGATCGTGACCTGCAACCCCTACTTCAATTGCGGCACTTGTTATTCCTGCCGCCGGGGCCTGGTGAATGCCTGCACCGATAACCAGACCATGGGCGTTCAGCGTGAGGGTGGCTTTGCGGAATATATCACCATGCCCATTGAGCGGATCTATGACGGCAAGGGCCTGCCTGCCAAGACTTTGGCTCTCATCGAGCCTTTCTGCATCAGCTACCACGGCGTGTCCCGGGCCAATGTGCAAAAGGGCGAGCGGGTGCTGGTAGTGGGCGCGGGCACCATCGGTGTTCTGGCTGCTGTAGCCGCTAAGGCCAAGGGCGCCGAGGTAACGATTTGTGACGTAGCCGAGGATAAGCTGAACTACGCTTACGAGACCTTTGGCCTGAACCACAAGCTGCTCAACAGCTCCCCTGAGGCCTTTGAGAAGGGAGTCAGCGAGCTGACCGGCGGCGATGGCTTTGATGTGACTATCGAGGCGGTGGGCCTGCCCAACACCTTCCAGAACTGCATTGATGCGGTGTGCTTCGGTGGCCGCGTGGTTCTGATCGGTGTATCCAAGCGCAATATCGACGACTTCTTCTTCACCATCATCCAGAAGAAGGAATTGAACGTCTTTGGTTCCCGCAACGCCATGAAGAAGGATTTCCTGGAGCTGATTGACCTGGTCAAGGCCGGTGGTGTAGATTTGGAGAAGATCGTCACCAATACATACAAGATGAAGGATGCGCCCAAAGCGTTTGAGGAGTTTTCTCAGAATGCCGGAAAGATGCTGAAGGTTGTCATTGACTTCACCTGATGGATCGGGGAAGTAACATATTACATCATCAATTTAAGGAAGAGAGGAAAACTGAGATGAAATTTACATGGAAAAAGAGAGTGGCGGCTGCAATGCTGGGCGGAGCTATGGTAATGAGTCTGACTGCCTGCGGCGGCGACAACAGTTCTGACGGCGGCAATGCTGCCTCCGGAAACAATGGCGATGTGATCGAACTGCAGATCGGCTTTGAGAACTCCATCTCCGAGCCCATCGGTCAGGGTATTGAGAAGTGGGCTGAGCTGCTGGAGGAGGCCTCCGGAGGCACCATGACCATTACCCCCTACCCTGACAGCCAGCTGGGCAGCAAAAACGAGCTGATCGACTCCATGCTGCTGGGCGAGCCTGTGTGTACGCTGGCTGACGGCGCTTTCTATGCCGACTACGGTGTGCCTGATTTTGGTATTGTGTTTGGTCCCTTCCTGTTTGACGATTGGGATCAGTGCTGGACTCTGATTGAGTCCGACTGGTATGCTGACCAGTGCGCTCAGCTGGAGGAGAAGGGCCTGAAGATCATTTCTTCTAACTGGAAGTACGGCGCTCGCCACACCCTCACGGTTGATCCTGTGGAGACGGTGGATGACCTGGCCGGCATGAAGATCCGTGTGCCCAACAACCAGATCCAGTCCTACGGCTTTGACGTGCTGGGCGCCACCTCCACTGGTATGGACCTGGGCGATGTGTACTCCGCTCTGCAGACCAAGGCCATTGACGGCGCTGAGAACCCTCTGGCTACTCTGTACGGCCGCAAGCTGCACGAGGTAGCTAAGAACCTGATCCTGGATGGTCACGTGCTGAACTTCACCACTTGGGTTTGTTCCGCCGACTGGTTCAACAGCCTGACCGAGCAGCAGCAGCAGTGGCTGATTGAGACCGGTGAAGAGGCTGGCTTCTACAACAACGACGTGCTGGATGAGCAGGAGGCTGAGTACCTGCAGCTGATGAAGGACGAGGGCGTCAACGTGGTGGAGCCTACTGAGGAAGTGCTGGATGGCTTCCGTGAGAAGGCTCAGGCTTTCTATGAGATGGGCGATACCTTCGGTTGGTCTGACGGCCTGTATGAGACGGTCTGCGAGGCTATGGGCAAGTAACCTTTTCATACTGAGCAAAAAGAAATGACGTGCCGGCGGCGGGAACAGCCATACCCGCTGCCGGCATCATAAAGAAGGAGGAAACTTTATGAATCCAGGTAACAAGCTGAAGAACGTGCTTTGCAGCTTGGATACCATTGTCGCGTCTATCGTGCTTGCAATTTTGATTATACTCACCTTTGCAGGCGTTCCCTTCCGTTATATTCTGGGCGCCCCCTTTACCTGGCTGGAGGAAGTCCAGCTGGCCTGCATGGTCTGGATCGTGTTTGCCGCAGCCGGCGCTGCCTTCCGGGCGGGCAATCAGGTGGCCATTGAGATGATTGTAGACCTGATGCCCAAAAAGATGCAGAAGGCGGTCACTGTGTTCATCTCTGTGGTGGTACTGGCTGTGGTAGGCTATCTGTTCTACCAGAGTCTGGGCTATATCAACGTGTTTCTGAAGAGCGGCCGTGCCACCCCCATGCTGAAGATCCCCTATGCGCTTATCTATGGCATTGCCCCGGTGTCCTATGTGCTGATGGTAATCAGCTACTTCTATGCCTTGATCAAGGGCGTAAAATCTGAGGCAAAGGAGGCCCTTGACCTATGAATAGCATTTTGATTGCCGCTGCTGTGGTTATGCTGCTCCTGCTGTTTTTAAAGGTCCCCGTGTTTATCTCGGTCTTGGGCGGCGCTGCCGTTTACTTCGTCTTTAACCCCGGCGTGAACCCTATCGTCTTTGCCCAGCAGGCCATTACCGGTGTGGAGAGTATCTCCCTGCTGGCCATCCCCTTCTTTGTCTGTGCCGGTATTATGATGAACTATACCGGCGTTACCGCTCGAATCATGGGCTTTTGTGAGGTCCTGACCGGCCGTATGTATGGCGGTCTGGCGCAGGTGAACGTGCTGCTGTCCACTCTGATGGGCGGCCTGTCCGGCTCCAACCTGGCGGATGCGGCCATGGAAGCCAAGATGCTGGTTCCCGAGATGGAGAAGAAGGGCTTCTCCAAGGAGTTCTCTTCTGTCGTTACTGCTGCCTCGGCCATGATTACTCCCCTGATTCCCCCGGGAATCTCCATGATTCTGTATGGCTGCATTGCCAACGTGTCCATCGGCGATCTGTTTATTTCAGGTATCGGCGTGGGCCTGCTGCTGTGCGTGTCCATGATGATCCTGGTTCGCTTTGTGTCCAAGAAGCGCGGCTACGCCCCCATGCGTACCACCCGCGTCTCCGGCGGCGAGTTTGTCCGGGCCCTGAAGCCTGCCATTCTGCCCCTGCTGCTCCCGGTTATTATCATCGGCGGCATTCGTATCGGTGTGTTCACCGCCACCGAGGCCGGCGCCGTGGCTATCGTATATGCTATGCTGCTGGGTGTGGTGTACCGGGAGATGCACTGGAAGGATATGGTTCAAGGCTTTAAGGAGACCGTGTGCACCACCTCTTCCATCATGCTGATCGTGGCCGCCGCCGGTGTGTTCTCCTGGGTGCTGACCAAGGAGCGTATTCCCCAGCAGCTCACCGAGTGGATCGTGGCAACCATCGACAATAAGTATGTCTTCCTGCTGATTGTAAACATCTTCCTGCTCATTGTTGGCATGTTCATCGAGGGCAACGCCTCCATGATCATTCTGGTTCCCCTGCTGCACCCCATTGCTCAGGCCTACGGCATCAATGAGATCCAGTTTGCCATGACCTACATCTTCAACAACGCCATCGGCGCGCTGTCTCCCCCCATGGGCACCCTGATGTTTGTTACCTGCGGCATTACCGGATGTAAGACCGGCAAGTTCATTAAGGAAGCGGTTCCTTTCTATATTCTGCTGGTGATCAACCTGCTGCTGATTACTTATGTCCCTGTGTTCTCCACCGGCATTCTGTCTCTGCTGGGCGGTAACTGATTAACCTGTTCCGGGCGTGGCGGGCTGTCCGCCATGCCCGGCTGTGTACATCGTTTGAGGTGAATCGATTATGGAAAAGCTTAACTATGAAGTGCTGAAAAAGTCCGGCTACCAGGGCTATATCCTGGAGAAGGCGCCCGAGAAGATCCTCCAGTTCGGCGAGGGCAACTTCCTGCGCGCCTTTGTGGACTACTGGTTTGATATGTCCAATGAGAAAGTGGGCTGGAACGGCAAGGCCGTTCTGGTGCAGCCCATCGCTCCCGGCCTGGCCAAGCTGATTAACGAGCAGGAGGGGCTTTACACCCTGTACCTCCGCGGCCGGGAAAACGGTGAGAAGGTGGACCGCAAGCGCGTCATCTCCTCCGTCAGCCGCTGCCTGAATCCCTATGAGAAGGCCGACTACGATGCCATGATGGAAGTAGCCGTCTCCGATGATCTGGAGTACATCGTCTCCAACACCACCGAGGCCGGCATCGTGTACGATCCCGCCTGCCAGAAGGGCGACTGTCCTCCCGCCTCCTTCCCCGCCAAGCTGACTCAGGTGCTCTACAAGCGCTGGCAGGCGGGCAAGAAGCCGCTGGTCATCCTCTCCTGCGAGCTCATTGACAACAACGGCAAGGAGCTGGAGAAGTGTGTGGGCCAGTATATTCAGCAGTGGGATCTGGAGAAGGAGTTTGCCGACTGGTGCGGCCAGTGCACCTTCTGCTCCACTCTGGTAGACCGCATTGTCCCCGGCCGTGTGAAGGATCCTGAGGAGGCAAAGCGCCTGGAAGAGGAAAACGGCTATCACGATGAGCTCATCGACGTGGGCGAGGTCTTTGGCGTTTGGAACATCGAAGGCCCCGAGTGGCTGGCCGATCAGCTGCCCTTCCGGAAGGCCGGTCTCAACTGCATTGTGGTGCCCGATGTTACTCCTTATAAAAAGCGCAAGGTCCGTATCCTCAACGGTGCCCACACCGGCTTTGTGCTGGGCGCTTATCTGGCTGGATTTGATATCGTCCGGGACTGCATGCACAATGAGAACGTCAAGGGATTTATGAACAAGATGCTCCACGAGGAGGTCATCCCCACCCTGCCCCTGGACAAGCAGGATCTGGAGAACTTTGCCTCTGCTGTGGAGGACCGCTTCAACAACCCCTTTGTGGACCACGAGCTCATGAGCATCTCCCTCAACTCCACCTCCAAGTGGAAGGCACGCAACATGCCCAGCTTCCTGGAATACATCCAGGAGAAGGGAGAGCTGCCTGTCTGCTTGACCATGAGCCTGGCTGCTTACATTGCTTTCTATTCCAACGACGTACAGGAGCTGACCGACAAGGGGCTGGTCTGCCGCCGTCCCAAGGGCAACACCTACACCATCTCCGATGACCGGTGGGCTCTGGAGTTCTACTGGGATCACAAGGATGACAGCGCAGAGGATCTGGTCCATGCCGTGCTGACCAATCAGCAGATGTGGGATCAGGACCTGACCCAGATCGCCGGCCTGGAGCAGGCTGTTGTGAATGACCTGAAGCTCATCCGTACCCAGGGCGCCGAAGCTGCTTACGCCTCCTGCCTGTGAGAGGAGACGGACATGACAAAGCTGATCCGAATTACCCCACGGGATAATGTGGCGGTGGCGCTGCACCCGGTCAGCAAGGGCGAGACCCTGACTGTGGACGGCGTGACAGTAACCGCCCTGGAGGATATCCCCCAGGGACATAAGCTGGCCCTCTCACCCATCGTGGAGGGAGATGCCGTAGTGAAGTACGGCTATCCCATTGGTCACGCCACGGCCGGGGTGGAGACCGGCATGTGGGTCCACACCCACAACATGCGCACCAATCTCTCCGGCGAGGAGGAGTACACCTACCAGCCTGCCGTGCCGGAGGTCACCCCGGTCCCTGCCGAGACCTTCCAGGGCTACCGCCGCAAGGACGGCCGGGCCGCGGTCCGCAATGAGATCTGGATCATCCCCACTGTGGGCTGCGTCAACGATGTGGCCAAGAAGCTGGTGGCCGACAACCAGGACCTGGTAAGCGGCAGCATTGATGGCCTGTATGCCTTCCCCCACCCCTATGGGTCAGCCAGACTGGCGCCGATCATGCCCAGACCCGCAAGCTGCTGGCCGCCTTGGCCCGCCACCCCAACGCCGGCGCCGTCCTGGTGCTGAGCCTGGGCTGCGAGAACCTCCAGCACGACCAGTTTGTGGAGGAGCTTGGCCCCTATGATTCCGACCGGGTGAAGTTCCTCACCTGTCAGGAGGTGGAGGACGAGTTTGCCGCTGGGCGTCAGCTGCTGGAGCAGTGCGCCGCCTACGCCGGCCAGTTCCACCGGGAGCCCATTCCCGTCAGCGACCTGGTCATCGGCATGAAGTGCGGCGGCTCCGACGGCCTGTCCGGCGTCACTGCCAACCCCACTGTGGGTGCCTTCAGCGATATGATGATCGCCCGGGGCGGCAGCACGGTGCTCACCGAGGTGCCGGAGATGTTCGGCGCGGAGGGCATGCTGCTGAGCCGCTGCGTCAGCCGCGAGGCCTTTGATAAAGCGGCCCACATGCTCAACAGCTTCAAGGATTACTTCCTGAGCCACCATGAGACGGTGTACGAGAACCCCTCCCCCGGCAACAAGCAGGGCGGCATCACCACCCTGGAGGACAAGTCCTGCGGCTGTGTCCAAAAGGGAGGCACCGCCCCCATCTCTGACGTGATTGGCTATGGTGAAGCGGTGACGGCCCACGGCCTGAACATGCTCTATGGTCCGGGCAACGACCTGGTCTCGGCCACTGCCATGACCGCCGCCGGGGCGCACATTGTGCTCTTTACCACCGGCCGCGGCACCCCCTTCGGTGCCCCCGCCCCCACCATCAAGATCGCCAGCAACAGCCAGCTGGCCGCCAAGAAGTCGGGCTGGATCGACTTCGACGCCGGCCCGGTGGCCGACGGTGAGCCCATTCCCGATGCGGCCCAGCGCCTGTTTGATCTGGTGCTGCAGGTTGCATCCGGCAAGCAATCCAAAAGCGAGGAGTATGGGTTCCGGGAGATTGCCATCTTCAAAGATGGCGTTACCCTGTGATTTCCCTCTCATAACACTGTGGACCCGTCTCGGAAAGAAGACGGGTCCAAATTTTTGACCCAAAAAGCAGACTGCGCGGAGAGAAGCCGATGTTTTCTCCGCGCAGTTTTTCTTACCGCTTGATGTCGTAGTTCATATTCATCAGGTTGCGAATGGTGTCCACATCGTCGGTGATGTTGCCGTCGCCGTGGATGGTGTGCTTGATGGCGCTGCTGGCCACAGCGAAATTCAGGGTATCCATGGGGGAATAATGGTGCATCATGGCATAGATCAGTCCGCTGGCAAAGGCGTCGCCGCCCCCCACCCGGTCCAGAATGGTGAAGGTAAACAGGCGGCTTTCAAAGGTGTGGCCATCCAGCCACATGAAGGCCTTCAGACTGTTTTCGCTGCCGCTGTGGGCATAGCGTACATGGCGGGCGATACACTTGAGGTTGGGATAGCGCGCCACAAAGGCCTGGAAGATCATGTCCTGTTCCTCGTAGCTGGGGTGTAGTGGGACTCCGTCCTTCCAGTCCCCCTTACTGTGGTCCTTTTCGTCCCGCCACAGGTGGTAGGGCTCAATGCCCAGCAGGACATCCACATAGGGCAGACACTGGGTGCAGAAGTCCCGGGCCTCCTCCCAGCTCCACAGGGCGGAGCGGAAGTTGCCGTCAAAGCTGATCGTCATGCCTTTGTTCCGGGCGACCTTGAGGCAGTCTAGGACGAGCTGGGCACAGGAGGGGCTGAGTGCGGGGGTGATGCCGCTGAGATGGAGCCAGTCAAAGCCCTCCAGCAGTGCGTCCAGATCTACCTGGGAGAAATCGTATTCTGTGATAGCGCTGTGCTTGCGGTCATAGGTGACCTTACTGGAGCGGATGCCGTAGCCCGTCTCCAGGTAGTAGGTGCCCAGCCGGTGGGTGGGGGTCTCCTCCGGAGTAGAGAGAATCATAGGGGTGCAGTGGACGTCGTTGCTGCGCAGCATGCGCACTGCGCTTTTGCCCAGGCTGTTGTTGGGCACCACGCTGAAAAAGGTGGAGTCCACGCCAAGGTTGGCCAGAGAGAGGGCGATGTTGGCCTCGCTGCCGCCGTAGCTGGCTTCAAAGCCGGTGGACGCCCGGATCTTCTCATAGTTGGGCGGGGTCAGGCGGAGCATGATCTCACCGATGGTAATGAATTTGCAGGGACTGTCACTGTGTCGAAGCAAAGGATTGCTGTGTTCCATAGGTACCTCCGGAAGATTCATAAAAAATGGCCTTGGGGCCGGGCGTTTTACGCCCAGCCCCAAGGCAAGGATAAAAAGGAATGAAGGAGAAAGTCAAACAATCAAAATCAGCGTTGGATACGGCCGGAACCGTCGCCGCCGGCCAGCTTCTCCACCTCGGAGACGGTGACCATGTTGTAGTCGCCCTCGATGGTGTGCTTCAGCGCGGAAGCGGCCACGGCAAACTCCACGGCCTCCTGGGTGGACTTGCCATTGAGAAGCGCGTAAATGAGGCCGCCGCCGAAGCTGTCGCCGCCGCCCACGCGGTCGATGATGCGCAGCTCGTACTTCTTGGAGAAGCAGTACTCGTCGGAAGCCACATCGTACAGCATGGCGCTCCAGCCATTGTCGGAGGCGGAGTGGGACTCACGCAGGGTGATGGCCACCTTTTCAAAGCCGAACTTGTCGGCCAGCTGCTTGGCCACAGACTTATAGCCCTCGTGGTTGATCTCACCGGCGTAGATGTCGGTGGACTCGGCCTCGATGCCAAACACGTCCTTGGCGTCCTCCTCGTTGGAGATGCACACGTCCACGTACTGGCACAGCTCGGTCATGGCCTCACGGGCCTGATCCCGGGTCCACAGCTTGCCGCGGTAGTTGAGGTCGCAGGAGATCTTCACGCCACGCTCCTTGGCGGCCTTACAGGCCTGCTTGCAGGTCTCCACCAGGTTGGGACCCAGCGCGGGAGTGATGCCGGTGAAGTGGAACCAGTCCACGCCCTCAAAGATCTTGTCCCAGTCAAAGTCACTGGGCTGGGACTCCTGGATGGCGGAGTGGGCGCGGTCATAGATGCACACGCTGCCGCGCTGGGAGGCGCCCTTCTCGTTGAAGTAAATGCCCACACGGTCGCCGCCGCGGACGATCATGGAGGTGTCTACGCCGTAGCGGCGCAGGGAGTTGACGGCCGCCTGGCCAATGGCGTGGGCGGGCAGCTTGGTGACATAGGCGGCATCCAGACCGTAGTTGGCCAGGGAGACGGCCACGTTGGCCTCGCCGCCGCCGAAGGTGAACTCCAGGTGATCGGCCTGGACAAAACGCTCATAGTTATAGGGCTGGAGCCGGATCATCAGCTCGCCGAAGGTAACAACTTTCATCGTGCTCTACTCCTTATCACAAAATCAAATAGAATGGTTCTGTTGCGGCGGCATTATTTCTTTACCAGGTGTACGGCAAAGCCGGCCAGCTCGTCCTTGAGGTAGATGGCCTTGGTGCTGCCCTTGGCGTCGGTCTTGCGGCTGGACTCATCAAAGGTCACACCTCGCAGACCCAGGTGGTAGACGGCCCGGTCCACGTTGTTGGTGCCGATGGCGATGTGGCCGTTGGCGCCGCGGCCGGGAGCCTTGTTGCACTCCACGGCGGAGCCGGCAAAGATGGAGGAATTGCCGGGCTTGTACTCCAGGTCAAACAGGGCGCACAGGGTCTTGGCGGTCTGCTCGGCCTGAGCCTCGTCGGCGCAGTTGATGCCCACATGGGCCAGAGAGAAGCCCAGCATGGTCTTGACGGCCTCTTTGCAGATGCGGGTGATCTCATCCCACTGCTCGCCCTCAATGAGATCCTTCTTTACCATCCAGGTGCCGCCGCAGGCGATGATGCGGTCAAAGCCCAGGTAGTCCATCATGTTCTTGGTGTTCACGCCGCCGGTGGGCATCCAGCGCAGGTTGGTGTAGGGGCCGGCCAGAGCCTTCAGCTTGGCCACGCCGCCGTTCTGCTCAGCGGGGAAGAACTTCACCACATCCAGACCCATGCTCATGGCCTGCTCCATCTCACCAGGAGTGGCGGTGCCGGGCATCATGACCACACCCTTGTCCAGAACATAGCGGGTGATCTCGGGGTTGAAGCCGGGGCTGACGATAAACTGAGAGCCGGCGGCAATGGCACGGTCGGCCTGCTCCTTAGTGAGCACGGTGCCGGCGCCCACCAGCATGTCGGGCACTTCGGCAACAATGCGGCGGATAGCTTCCTCGGCGGCAGCGGTGCGGAAGGTAACCTCGGCAGCAGGCAGGCCGCCCTTTACCAGAGCACGGGCCAGAGGTACCGCTTTCTCAGCGTCGTCAATGGCAATGACAGGAATGATGCCAATGGAGAAAAAGCGCTTCTGCAGTTCGGTCATAAACATTTCCCCCTATATTTCATAATATGAAACGGTGTTCCGTAATTTGCACTTTAATTATAAGCCATGCCAAATAAAAAACAAGATGGCGATTGTGCAAAAAATCACTTGCCCAAACTGTGGGAAACAGTTAAAATTGGGACATAGTTTCATATTATAAAACAAGGGAGGAACCTGGCATGGAAAAAGGGGGCGTTCAGTCTCTGGACCGGGCGTTTACACTGCTGGAACTGCTGTGCAAGAGCCCTGGAGGTATGGCGATTCACCAGATCACAGAGCTCACCGGCCTGCATAAAAGCACCGTCCACCGTATGCTAACGGCTATGGCAGAGCGGGGCTATGTGCGCAAAATGGGCGACGGGGTGTACCGAGCAGGAATGCGTATCTGTGAGCTAAGCGACTATGTGCAGCAGAATCTGGATGTGGTGGAGCTGGCCAGGGAGCCTATGGAGCGGCTGAGCCGCCGCACGGGAGAGACGGTCCACCTGGTGGAGTGGGACGGCAATGAAGTGGTCTATATTTATAAGGTAGAGAGCATCCACGGCGCCATCCGCATGGTCTCCCGGATCGGTATGCGCCGCCCCATGTACTGTACCGGGATGGGAAAGGCCATTCTGGCGTTTCAGTCGGACAGCAAGGTGGTGGATTACTGGAAGGGAACAGAGCATGAGAGCTATACGGCCCATACCATTGTGCGGCAGGAGGCTTTTCTCCGGGAGATCCATGAGATCCGCTGCCAGGGCTATGCCCTGGACAACGAGGAGAACGAGCTGGGGGTGCGCTGTGTGGCGGCGGCGATTCCGGACTGGCAAGGAAATGTCAGCCACGCCCTATCCATTTCCGCACCTATCAGCCGGATGACCGATGAGCGTATCAATGCGCTGGTGCCGGAACTTATGGAGGTGCGCAACGAGATTGCATCTTATCTGGGGGCAGACTGCAAAAGCATTACCCCGGAGACGAAATACTGAGAGATTCAAACAGTAAAACAGGGCTTTGCACAGTTAGGTGTGTGCAAAGCCCTGTTCTTATTTTTCATCATGTAAAGTTTTAACAATAAATGTTATTTTCAGGACTTGCCGCTGAAAGCGGCGGTGCAATCGTGGCTGTTGGTGGCTTCCATAATGATGTAGTAGATCCAGTGGCTATCGGAAGCTCCCCACTCATCTGATCAAAGCAGTCCATCAGTTCCTGGGCGGAGGAGGTCAAAAACTTGTGCCGGTGCCAGACAATGTAGTTTTCCCGCTCAAAGGTTTCGTCACACAGCTCCTTGGTTGCCACCAAGCCGGACTGGACAGCACCGCTTACCAGACGCTCCGGCAGAAAGGAGATACCCAGCCCCAGATGTACCGCCTGGATGATGGCCTGGGTACTCACGCTCTCCATGGTGGGCACCAAGGGCAGTTCATGCATGGCAAAGACCCGTTCCACAAAGGCCCGTCCTACGCTCCCCTTGTCCCGGAGCAGCAAAGAATCCTGGGCCAGATCCTTGAGCTCCAGCCGTTCCTGACCGGCTCTGGGATCGTCCGGCGGCAGAATGAGTACCAGCCGGTCGGGGGCGATGGCCCGTCGGGCCAGCTCCTCCTGCCCTACGCTTCCCTCCATCACGGCAAAGTCCAATTCGTTGTCCAGCAGAGCTTGCTGAAGGGCCGCGCCGTTGGACACCACGGAGCGGATCTGCAGGTTGGGGTGGGACTGCTGAAAGCGCATCAGCACCCGGGGCAGCAGGTCGGTACCCAGGGCGATGGTGGTCCCAACCCGGAGAAGCCCCAGCTGGTCCCAGTCCCGCAGGCCCTTCTCCATCTGGTCAAAGGAATCCACAATGTGGACCGCATAAGTGTAAAACATGGTACCGGTCTGGGTGATGTAGAGCTTGCGGTTGATGCGCTCAAAGAGACGGATGCCGTAGTACGACTCGATCTCCTGGATGGCCCGGGTGACGGCGGGCTGGGTCATGCGCAGCTGTTGGGCGGCCTTGGTGATGTGCTGAGTCTGATAGACGGCCAGAAAAATTTTCATATGGCGGAGCGTCATGGCCTGGACCTCTTTTCATGCTGATTTCATTATGGATCTGATAAAAAGATAGCATTTTACTCATTCATCCCGGGCAGATATAATGGAGGGGAAAGGAGCGGGATGCTATGGCGCGGGAGGACAAAAAAGGGACCTTATTAAAGCTGTTTTTCAGTATGCTGTATATCAGTGCCTTCACCTTTGGGGGAGGCTTTGTCATCATTACCTTTATGAAGCGGAAATTTGTGGATGAGCTGGGCTGGATCGATGAGCAGGAGATGCTGGATCTCACCGCTCTGGCCCAGTCTTCCCCGGGAGCGATCGCCGTCAACGCAGCCATCCTGGTTGGCTGGCGGGTGGGAGGATTTCTGGGCATGGTCACGGCGGTCATCGGCACCGTGCTGCCCCCCATCACCATTTTGTCGGTGATTTCCCTCTTTTACGCCGCCTTTGCCGCCAATCCCTATGTGGCGCTGGTTTTAAAGGGAATGCAGGCGGGCGTGGCGGCCGTCATTCTGGACGTGGTGTGGGGCTTGGGAGCCAACGTGGTGAAGACCAAGTCCTCCATCCACATGGTGGTAATGGCAGCTGCCTTTATCGCCACCTTTGTCTACGGCGTCAACGTGATCTACATCATTCTGGCCGCCGGACTGCTGGGTGTGGTGCTTGCCATGCTCCAGCGGAAGAAGGGAGGGGAACTCCAGTGATTTACTTGCAGCTCTTCTGGAGCTTCCTCCAGATCGGCCTGTTCTCTGTGGGAGGCGGCTATGCCGCCATGCCCCTCATTCAGGCCCAAACCGTTCAGCTTCACGGTTGGCTCACTATGAACGAGTTTACCGACCTGGTCACCATTGCGGAAATGACCCCCGGCCCTATTGCCGTCAACTCGGCCACCTTTGTGGGCATCCGCATTGCAGGGCTGCCCGGAGCGCTGGTGGCTACCCTGGGGTGCATCTTTCCGTCCCTGTTTATCGTCTCGCTGCTGGCTTTTATCTACTATCGGTATAAAAATTTGTCTATTCTCCAGAGCGTACTGGCCAGCCTGCGCCCAGCAGTGGTGGCTCTCATCGCCTCGGCGGGTCTGTCCATCCTGCTCCAGGTGGTCTTTGGCGGCGCAGAAATGGCCATTGTCAATGTCAACTGGGTTGGCCTTGTGCTGTTTGCCGCCGCCTTTGCCGCTCTGCGGGGGCTGAAATGGAACCCCATCCTGGTGATGGTGCTGTGCGGCGTGGGCAACCTGCTGGTGGGACTGGTGCTGCAAACCATTGGCTGAACCCTGTGAATCTGGTATACTAAGCAAAAGCCTCAGGGAGGGGAGACCATGAAACAGCTTACCTTTTTAGTGAAACCGGCCTCCAGCCTGTGCGGCCTGCGCTGCCGCTACTGCTTTTATGAGGATGTGGCCCAGTGTCGGGAGACCCAGAGCATGGGCATCATGTCCCATGAGACGGCAGAGCACCTGCTGCGTGCCGCCGCCCAGGCGGCTGAGTCTGGGGACGTCATTCAGATCACCTTCCAGGGAGGCGAGCCCACCCTGGCGGGGCTGGACTTCTTCCGGGATTTTGTGGCCATGGAGGGGGAGCTCATCCCCTCCGGCGTTACCGTGAACCACTCCATCCAGACCAACGGCATGGCGGTCACGGCGGAGTGGGCGGAGTTTTTCCGGGCCAATCGTTTCCTGGTGGGTCTCTCATTGGACGGCGCCCGGGACCTTCACGACGCTCTGCGGGTGGACCCCCAGGGCAAGGGTACCTGGAACCGGGCGGTGGCGGCCTTACATGAACTGGACAAGGCGGGGGTGGAGACAAACCTTCTCTGTGTGGTCACTGGGCCCATGGCCCGCAGCCCTCAAAAGGTGTACCAGTCTTTGAACAAATTGGGCAATCATCCCCTTCAGTTTATCCCCTGCCTGGACCCTCTGGAGGCTCCCCGGGGCAGCATGCCCTACTCACTCTCCCCTCAGCGCTACGGACACTTTTTGTGCGGCCTGTTTGACTGCTGGTACCGGGACTGGCAGGCAGGACGCTATGTAAGCATCCGCCTTTTTGACGACTATCTGCGTATTCTGGCCGGGATGCCGCCCAGCACCTGCGCGGCGTCAGGGGCCTGCGGCAGCTACCTGGTGGTGGAGGGAGACGGCAGCCTGTACCCCTGTGACTTCTTTGTGCTGGATGAGTGGTACTTAGGAAATATCAATGAGACCGGAGTGACGCAGGCTATGAACAGCCCCCGGAGCCAGGAATTTTTGGCGCGGGGCCGCACCCGCCCGGAGGGCTGTGCCCAGTGCCCCTACCTGGCCATCTGCCGGGGCGGCTGTCCCCGGGACTGGACGGTCTTTGGTCCCCAGGGGGAGAACTACTACTGCCCCGCCTTCCAGCAATTTTTCGACTATGCCCTGCCCCGCCTGCGCCAGGCGGCGGCAGCCCTGCGATAAGCAAAAGCTCTGAGCGGTTCCTGTGGGGCCGCTCAGAGCTTTTTTACAAGGTTCGGATAGAGGTGCCCTCATAAATTTTGGGCTTCATAACGTAGGTGTAGTTTTTGTCGTCGCAGTCCCGGCGCTCGATCATGGTCATCAGCTGGGTGGCCACCAGGCGGCCCATCTGCCTGCCCTGGTGGACGGAGCAGGTGATCCCCTCTGCCTCCCAGTCCGGCCCGGAGTAGTCAAAGCACACCAGAGAGCAGTCCTCCGGCACCCGCTTGCCCTGCTCCTCCAGCACCCGGCGCACCAGGCGGTAAATCATGTAGTTGCAGCACACAATGGCAGTGTACTTGGGCAGCCCCTTCAAGAAACGGTCGATGAAGCGAGCAAAGCGCTGGTCGTGGGCCTCGTTGGAGACGCACCACTTGATGTAGTCGTCCTGGAACTCCACCCCCCGCTTCTGCATGGCGGCGGCGGTACCTTGAAACTTCTCAATGCTCTGGTAGTTGTCGTAGACAAAGATGCCTGCGATGTGCCGGTGGCCCCGCTCAATGAGCAGGCCGATGAGCCGGTCGGCGCACTCCGTGTCGTTGACAATGACCCGGGGGCAGCGGAGATTTTTGTAGTAGTTGTTGTAGAAGATGACCGGGATATGCCGCCGATAGATCTCCTTATAGCAGTCCAGGTTGGGGTTTAGCAGACTGGCCTTCACCCCGTCGATGATGAACCCCTGAAAATTCTGGTGGACCACCGCCTGGAGACAACTGCGCTCATTGGAGAACTTATTGTCGGTAAAGAACACCCGCAGGTCCACCTGGTCGGCAGGCAGCACGCTTTTGATGCCCTCCAGCAGCTCGGAGTTGGCGTTGGTGTCCTGGCCCTGGAGAATGAGGCCGATTTTCAGCGGGGCGGAGCCGATGCCCAGCTCCCGGGACAGGGCGATCTCCTTGTTGATGTAGGTGCCGCTGCCCTTGACACGCCGCACCAGCCCCTCCTGGGCCATGCGATCCAGAGCGGCGCGCACCGTCTCACGGCTCATGTCCAACCGGCGGCACAGTGCGTTTTCCGAGGGCAGCCTCAGGTTGCCGGAAAACTTGTTCTCGTCGATGTAGGCCATCAGCCAGCGGTAGACCTCTTCTGTCTTTTTCCCGGAGCCCGCCAAACAAACCCACTCCTCAGTCCGTGATGGTGGGGCGGTATCCCTCCGCCTTTTCGATCCAGTCCAGCAGGCAAGCGCGCATGTCTGCCTTGGCCTGAGCATAGGCCGGGTCGGCCACCACGTTGTTCAGCTGCCAGGGGTCGGCCTTCAGATCGTAGAGGAAGTCGTCGGCGTAGGTGTCCGACGCGGCGGCCTCGCCGCCGTTGACGCCGGGGGCGTACACGGAATAGAGATAGTCCGGGGTGCGGACACAGCGGCCCACCCGGCTCTCGGAGATCTGGGCAAACACCTGATTAGGTCTATTATCCGTTCTTTTTTCCACCACGTCAAGGAGATTCTCCCCAATCATGGCCTCGCCCACATCCACGCCCGCCAGGGCCAGAATGGTCTTGGGCAGGCTCTCGGTGGAGACCAGCTCCTCCACCGCCACGCCGCCCTTGTAGGGGCCGCCGGCGATGACCAGGGGTACGTGGAGGGCGCCGTCGTGGCAGGTACGCTTATAGTCGTCGTAGCCGTTGAGGTGGCTGTCCCGGTTGCGGGTGAGGAAGTGGGAGCCGTGGTCAGAGGCAAAGATGATGACCGTGTTGTCGTACAGGCCTTCCTTCTTCAAACGCTCCACCAGCCGGCCCAGGTTCTCGTCCAGGCTGGCGCACTGGCCCAGGTAGTCGGGGTACTCCTCGGCGGCATTGCCCTTCAAAACCTCCAGGTCGTGGGGCAGAATGAAGTTTTTGTACTTCTCCTTGGAGCCCTCGGGGCCCTCATAGTGGCCACGGTCGTTCTGGTGATGGGGCTCAATTTGGGAGATGGTCATGAAGAAGGGCTTCTGCTTGTCGTACTGGTCAAAGAACTCCAGGGCCAGGTCGGTCATGCAGTTGGCCCGGTAGCCCTTGAAGTCGATGCGGTTGTTGTTCTCGTCAAAGACATAGCCGTCGTAGCCGTGGGAGGTGAACTCAAGCACGTCGGCCGCCCGCCAGAAGCCGGTGTAGCCGCCCCGCAGCTCCTTGGGGATGGCGGTGATGGTGTGGTCAATGGTGGGCTTTTTCTCCAGCTCGCCGTCGCTGGCCAGATGCCACTTGCCGATGTAGGCGGTCTCATAGCCCGCCTCCTCAATGTAGCTGCCCAGGGTCTTTACATTGGAGGGCAACATAATGTTGTTGCGGAAGCAGCCCGTCTCGGTGGGGTATTTGCCCGTCTGGAACAGGGCGCGGCAGGGGCCGCACACCGGCTGGGGGGAAAAGGCGTTGTCAAACTTCACGCCCTCCCGGGCCAGCTGGTCCAGGTTGGGGGTGATGTTCAGAGACTGGCCAAAGCAGCCGCAGGTGTCCCAGCGCTGCTGGTCGGTAAAGTAAAAGATGATATTGTATGCCATATCAGTCGTTCTCCTTCTGGGCCGCGGCGGCAATCTTGGCGGCCTTTTGTTCCTTCAGCTTGCCGCGGACGATGGCGGCCACAGCGATGATGATGAGGGCCAGGAAAATCTTGCAGTAAATGCTCTGGAGGAAGATGCTGGCGTCGCCGTTGGAGATGAGCAGCGCCCGGCGGAAGTTGGTCTCGGTCATGCGGCCCAGCACCAGGCCCAGCAGGATGGGCACGGGAGGCAGGTCCAGCTTGCGCAGCACCCAGGCCAGAGCGCCGAACACCAGGGCCACCGCCACGTCAAAGTAGTTCTCGTTGACGGAGTAGGCTCCGGCAAAGCAGAAGATCACGATGATGGGGGTGAGGATTTCCTGGGGAATGGAGACCACCTTGGCAAACAGAGTGGTGAGGAACTTGCCCTGGATGAGCATGAAGATGTTGACCAGAATGAGGCCCAGCATAATGGCGTACATAATGTCGCCGTCGGTGGTGAACAGGGACAATCCAGGATTCAGGCCGTTGATCATCAGGGCGGAGAGCATGATGGCCACGGTGCCGTCGCCGGGAATGCCCAGGGTGAGCAGGGGGATGAGGGTGGCGCCGGTGACGGCGTTGTTGGCCGACTCGGCGGCAGCAATGCCCTCCACAGAGCCCTTTCCAAACTCCTCGGGGTGCTTGGACAGGTTCTTGGCGGTGTTATAGCTGAACCAGGAGGCCTCGGAGGCGCCGGTGCCGGGGACGATGCCCACCATCACGCCGATGAGGGAGGACATAAGCACCGGGCGGATCATCCGCTTGAATTCCTGACGGGTGATCTTGCCGTCGTCGTGCATCTTGGCGGTATCCAGGCGCAACTCACCCAGCTTCTTTTCCGCCTTGGCCAGGATCTCCACCAAGGCGAACAGACCGATGAGGCACACAGCCAGGTCCAGGCCTAAGTACAGACGGGGGATGCCGAAGGTAAAGCGGTCATAGCTGGTCATGGGGTCGGTGCCCACGCAGGAGATAAGAAGACCCAGGCAGGCGGAGACCAGACCACGGATGATGCTCTTGCCCGACACGCCGGCGATGATGGTCAGACCGAAGACGCAGACCATGAAGTACTCGGCGGTGCCCAGCTGGGCGGCGATCTTGGCCACCTGGGGCCCCAGGAACAGCAGCATCAGGGCGGAGAACACGCCGCCGAAGGTGGAGGCGTACAGGGCGATTTTTAGCGCCGCCTTGGTGCGGCCCTGGCGGGAGAGCGGGTGGCCGTCCAGCATGGTGGCCGCGGCGTGGGGGGTGCCGGGGGTGTTGATGAGGATGGCGGACACGCTGCCGCCGTAGCCGCCGGCGCAGTAGATGCCCAGCAGGAACATCATGCCGGGGATGGCGGTCATGGTGTAGGTGACCGGCAGGAACAGGATGACGCACAAAATGACGCTCAAACCGGGGATAGCGGCAAAGACCGAGCCCACAAATACGCCGATGTTGATCCACAGGATATTTTCCAGCGTGAAGAGAAGGCCGGTGGCCGGAACGATATATTGCAGCATAAGATGGCCTCCTCTCGTTTAAAAGTCCACATGCAGGACGAACCGGAAGGCCGCCCAGATGGCTACCGCAAGGGTCAGGGTAATGACATAGTACGAGGGCTTTTTACAGCGGAAATAGACCAAAAAGCCCAGGCAGCAGAAGATGGCGCCCACCACAAACAGGTCGGTGTAGCGGCACAGCAGATAGGTCACCACCAAAATGGCCAGAATGACCAGAGCTTTCAGCTCGGTCTGCAGGTTGATGACCTTCCAGTTCAAAGGCTGCTTGGTGATGAGCTTATAAATCTCCTTGGCCACCAGCATGGCGCAGCAGATCATCATGACCACCATCAGCAAGGTGGGGAAAGCCCGGCCGTTGACGGTGTCCTTTTCCGAGATGGCCACCTGCTGCGGCAGGACATACAGGATGGCCAGGGCAAACAGGAAAAACAGCACGCCCACGGTGAGGTCCACCGGGATACGCAGCTCTTTTTTGCTCAGGCGCTCTCCCCAGCGGTCCATGCGGGCGTGAAATTCATTGACCCATTTCATTCAGAAACCTCCTTCACACACCAAAATCACAGAAAAAGGGGATGGGAGGGATTTTACCCATCCCATCCCCGAATTGTTACGGATTGGCAGGATCAGCCGGCAACGAGATCCTTGTACTCGTTGACGATGCTCTTTACATTTTCCACGTGGGCGTTCACGTCGTCCTGGCTCATGGTGTCAACTTCCAGCAGCATGGTGTCCTGCAGCCAGGTGACCACTTCCTCGTCGGCCAGGATCTTGTCGTACAGCTCCTTGAGCTGGGCCACGGTTTCCTCATCGGTACCGGCACGGGCCATGATGAAGCAGCGGTTGCGGAAGTAGGGATAACCCTTCTCGCCTACGCCCTCGACGCCGGCGAAGGGGCCGTTCTCGATGGCCTTCTCATCAAAGGCGCACACAATGTTCACGCCGCCCTGCTGATAGGTCTCCAGGATCTGAGACTGGTGGGAGACGGCGAACTGGGTCTCGCCCTTGGCCACGGCCTGGGCGGCCTCGGCGGCGGACTGGTAGGCAACCAGCTTCAGCTTGTCGCCGGCGCCCATCTTGCCGAACAGAGAGGCGGCCAGGAAGGCCTCGGAGCCCACAGCGCCGTTGACGGCCACGCTGATCTCATTACCCTGAGCCACATAGGCCTCCAGGTCGGCGATGGTCTTGATGTTCAGGCTGGCCTCGGCGGACAGAACGAAGATGGAGGAATACAGGTTCTCCACGAAGACGAAATCGTCCTGGGTGAACTGCAGCTTGGCGGGATCGATGATGGAGGTGATGGACAGCAGGCCCTCACCCACGAAGACCAGCTCAGGGGCGTTGGCCTTGGTATCCATGACCCAGGTGTTTACGGTGGCGGCGTCGCCGGCAATGGCCTCGGCCACCAGAGTGATGTTGTCGGAATACTGGGTGGATTTCGCCGCCGTCTTCTGGCTGACCATGGCTGCCACGCCGGAGGGGGCCCAGGGGCAGGTGACCTTCCAGCTGGAGCTCTTACCGGAACCGGAGCTGCCGCCGTTTCCGCCGCTGCAGCCGGCAAGCAGTCCAACTGTCATGGCCATTGCAAGAGTCATACTAAGTAGCCGCTTTTTCATTCTATTCGCTCCTTTTCAATTTGTATCATTTATCCAGTTTTTAGGCATCATATCGCGCCTGTTGTATTTAATTTACCATCTGAGGGCTGCATAATTCAACAAGTCTTAAGAAAAATACGATAAAGTTGTATGGTTATAGTGCAATTTTTCAAATGCTGTATTGTAATTTAAAATTGTTTGTGCAACTTAAATAATTTCAGCCAAAAAAATTATGCAAGGTCCCATGGAGCAAGTTTACAGATACAAAAATAGACCCGCTGCGGATTGCAGCGGGCCGTATGATGCGGAAAGGTACTTATTCCTCTCCACGCTTTTCGTCGAAATATGTGATGCCCAGGGCAACCAATAGGGTTAAAACCTCGGCAAAGGGGACCGCAAGCCAGACGCCGTTGAGTTCCAGCAGCTTGGGGAGCAACGTCAAAAACAGAAGCAGCAGGGCAAAGGAGCGCAGGAAGGTGATGATGCCGGACAGGTGTCCCTTTCCATAGGCCATAAAGCGGATGGCGCAGAAGATGCTGATGCCCGAGAAGAGAAAGCCAAGTCCGTACAGCCGCATCCCGGAGACAGCCAGAGTGTAGACACTGCTTTGCGGCTGGGCAAAGAAGCTCACCCCCAGCGGAGCCAGAAAATAGGTCATGGCATATAAAACAAAGGGAGCAACCGTAAAGAAGCGCCGGGCATAGGACTCCAAAACCCGGCAGACATCCCGCTGTCCGTCACCGTAGGCGTAGCCAAGGGGCGGTGCGATACCCATGGAGAACCCAAAGTAGATGCCGATGACCAAAAATTGCAGATACATGATGATGGAGACCGCCGCAATGCCGTCCTCTCCGGCGAAGACCATGGCGGTGCGGTTAAATACCACTGTGGTAATGGCAATGGCCAGCTGATTGACACATTCTGAGACGCCATTGACCATACAGCGGCAGGACAGAGAGGCCGTCAGACCGCGGGTAGTAAAACGAAAGATTTTTTTCCGCGCGGCAAAATAGAATATGCCCATGCAGAAGGAAAGAAGCAGTCCAAGAATAGTGGCTGCGGCAGCACCCTGGATGCCCATGTTCAGCCGGGCCACCAGCAGATAGTCCAGCACAATGTTGCAGATCCCGCCGGCCAGCGCGGTCAGAAAGCTGTATGTAGGCGCTCCGTCCACCCGAATGAAATAGGTGAACAATTCCTTGCCGATGACCAGCGGAGCGCCCATCAACCACCAGATCGCGTAGGTTTGACAGTCTGCCATGGTGGCGGGGGTAGCCCCCAGCCAGTCCAGCACAGGAGACAGATTCAGTCCAAAAAGCAGGGAGATCCCGCATCCCAGAAGAAGAGAACAAATAAGACTGACAGAAAAGGCACGGTTGGCCTCCTCCTCTCTCCTGGAGCCGATGAGCAGAGCGGCCACCGCACTGCCGCCGGTGGCAAAGATCAGGGCGATGCCGTACAGCACATTAACAATGGGGTATACGATGTTGATGGCAGCCAGCGCGTTGGTGCCAACATAGGAGGAGACAAAAATGCCGTCCACAATGGTATATAATGTATTGAACAAGGAAGTCAGGTAGGTTGGGACGATAAAACGCAGAACCGCGCGAAACCGGACCTCACTTGCAGAAGAAAATATCAAGGTTTTTTCCATTCCAATCCCTCCGGATGTCATTGTAAACCTTCAAGGCCCTTGAAGGTCAAGAGGACATATGATACGATAACAACCACTGAGATAGGTGATGTTATGGAAAAAACGTTTCAAATTGGAGAGATTGCCCGCTTTTTTGATCTGGCCCCATCCACGCTGCGGTATTGGGAAGAATGTGGGATTTTAGCGCCGGACAAAAATAAGGAGAATCAGTACCGGACCTATTCCGTATCCGACCTGATGGCCATTTCCGATGCTGTGTTTTATAAGAGCCTGGGGCTCCCCCTCAAGCAGATTCGGGACATGGAACAAACAACGCCCGGTCAGCACAGGGAGTTGCTGGAGGAGAAAATGGGCGAACTGGTGGCATTGCAGGAGCAGGTGCGGCTACGGATGGAAAAACTACGCTGCCATCTGGCGGCCATTGACGAGGTGGAGCGGTTAAGAACGCGGCCTTACGCCATTGAGGATATTGATACGGAATGTATCGTCTCCTTTGACCTGATTGAGCAGGACAAGCTGCGCCAGTACATCGGAAATCCGTATCTCTATTCCCGGGTACAGCACTCCTGTTGTTTGCAGCAGGAGCACCGGGGACTGACGGTGCCGACAGAGCAGCTGGACCAGTTCCCGCCCGAGCAGATTTTGTGGCAGAATTGCGGCGGCACCTATGCCGCATGCCTGATGAGAGAAGAACATACCCAGCCCTACAAAAATAACCTGCAGCAGCTTGCCCATATCCAGAAGTCGTACCGGACGGGAGCTGTTATCAGCAGGTTTTTGCTGTGTGCCCGGGAAGATGGAGAGTTATACGACTTTTATAAGACTTTTGTGGAGGTCTTCCCCAAGGAGCGGGACGGGCAGGCAGAGCCCCAATACAGTATTTTTCTAAAGGAGAATTGACCATGGGTTATCAAGAGATCGATCTGGAGACCTGGCCCCGCAAGGAGCACTATCTCCATTTTACCAAACAGGCGAAGTGCTTTGTGTCCATCACAAAGGACGTGGACGTCACCCAGCTTCGGGCTGCGGCAAAAACCTGCGGCAGAAGCTTTTATATCGCCTTTTTATATGTGATCTGCAAGGTGATCAACCGGCACGGCGAATTCAAGCTGGCCTATCTGCCTGAGGAGGAAAAGCTGGTGCAGTGGGATGAGGTCCTCCCCTCCCACTTGGTCTTTCACGAAGAGGACGAGACCTTTACCTGCATCTGGTCCCGATGGGAGCCGGACTTTGAAGCGTTCTACCGCGGGTGCCAGGAAGATATCGCGGCGGGCAAGGAGTACCGAGGCTACCGTGTGCCGGGGATGCCGGAGAATACATTCTGCGTCTCCTGCCTGCCGTGGCTCAAGTATTCTGCCTTGGATATTAACCTCTGCGGGGACGGCCTGTTTCTGGCGCCCATGATCAGCTGGGGAAAAGCGGAGTTGGACGGCGGCCGCATGAGGATGCCCCTCTCCTTTGAAATTCACCATGGAGCGGCAGATGGCTTCCATATTGCCCGCTTTTATGACGAAGTGGAGCAGGAAGCAGTTGCGCTGGCGGAGTATCTGTCGGCCTTTGGCGGGAAGAGTGTCTGCTGCTGACAGCAGACGATATAGCGACCAAAAGAGAGAAAAGCGTACCGGAAAAGATGATCCGGTACGCTTTTTTCAAAATATAGCGTGTACTGAGAGGGAAAATGAGAAGACAGGGGTTAGCTGTTTTGGCTCATTTGTTCAAAGGCGGCGCACTTTAAACAGCAGCAAAATACGTCCATGGCCTGCTGAAGTTCAGACACAGAGGGATACGAGGGGGCAATGCGAATATTCTGATCCTTTGGGTCGATGCCATAGGGGAAGGTGGCCCCTGCGTTGGTCATGATCACGCCGGCCTGCCTGCAGAGCTCAATCGTGCGTTTAGCCAGGCCGGGAAGAGTGTTTACCGAGACAAAGTAGCCGCCTTTGGGACGATTCCAGGTGGCCAGACCCAAGGGTGCGATTTCCTTCTCCAGGGTGCTTGTTACCACATCAAACCGTTGCTTTAAAATCTCGGCATGTTGCTTCATGAGGTCTAAAACATGGGCCTTGTCTTTCAGATACCGAACATGCCGCAGCTGATTGACCTTATCATAGCTGATGACCTGGACATCCAGCAGCCGGAGCATATACTCCATATTTGCCTGGCTGCAGGCAAAGCATGCCACACCAGCACCCGGGATGGTAATTTTGGAGGTGGAAGCATATTCAAATACCATGTCCGGATTTCCGTTTTGTGCGCAGAGGCCTATGATATCGGCAAAGGGGAGAAATTCCCCCTCAAACTCATGTACGCAATAAGCGTTGTCCCACATCAGTAGAAAATCCGGAGCGGCAGGTTTCATGGCGGCCAGGCGCTGGACGGTTTGGGCAGAATAGACGATTCCATCCGGATTGGAGTATTTCGGAACGTTCCACATTCCTTTCACATACGGATCCTGAATCAGATGTTCCACCACATCCATGTCGGGGCCTTCCGGCGTCATCGGCACGGTAATCAGTTCAAATCCGAAAGATTCTGTGATCTTGAAATGACGGTCATAGCCGGGAGCGGGACAGAGCCATTTGAGTCCCTTTTGTTGACTCCAGGGCCGTTCGCTGTGCAGAAGACCGTGCGTCATGGCCTTTGCAATGGTATCATACATCAGGGTCAGACTGGAGTTACCGCCCACGAATACCTGTTCAGGAAGACAGCCAAGCAGCTCTGCGAAGAGACTTCTTGCACTGGATAAACCGGCGATCTCGCCATAGTTCCGGGCGTCGATGCCGTCGTCAAAGCACTCTGCGGGGTCGGTCAATGCGGTGAGAAGGCCGGAAACCAGGTCCAGCTGCTGCCGGCCGGGTTTGCCACGTGCCATGTTCAGCTTGAGCCCTTGGTTTATCCAATCCTGATACTCTGCCTGGGCTAAGCTGCATTGGGTCAGGACATCACTGGAACAGACTGTATGCATATCAACACCTCATATTTTCAGACATTGCTCATAACAGTGAGTATAACACCGAGGGAATATTCTGTTTTTAAAAGGGCTGGACCAATATAGTTCATTGGGTTCGAGCGTCTTTTCGAATCAGTTCGAAGAGGGTCATCAGACCCTCGCACATTACAGGGTCCAGCACGGGAAGGCCGGTTTCTCGTTCCAGGGCCGGAGCAATTTGAATGCTGGACATCCCGGTGCAGCTTAGAGCGATGACGTCTGCGCCCAGCTGCTTTTGCCGCTGTGCCTGCTCCACGGTGGCGGAATACCCCTGGGGCGTCATCAGGTCGAGGACGCTCTCTACGCCCTTGCCGCGGGCGTTATCTACAATATGATCGCCAAAGACTTGCTGATAACCGGCCGGAACATCCTCGGTGATTCCCAGCACAGCGGGGTGGCTGCCATAGAACATGCATAGGGCAGCGGTACTCTCCCCAGCCCCGATGACCGGGATGGGAACTGCCTGGCGCGCTTGTGCAACTCCGGGGTCTCCGGCACAGCTGACAATGATCGCGTCAAAGCCCTCTTGCCACATTTCTTTTGCCATAGCTACCACCTTGGGAGCGCCTAAGGCCATAGTCTGGTCGTCGTGGATCCCCTCCGGCTGGTCTGGAATACAACGGGATTCGACCTGCAGCATGGGAAAATACTGTTCGATCAGCGCCCCGTGCATCTGCATCAGCTGGGTGTCGTCTGTGGTCAATACGCGGATCAGGCCAACTCTGTATTTCTTCATATCATACTCCCCTGCCTTCATGACATTTTAATGGAATGAAAAATAGTCTGCTTGTTGGCGTATGCGCAGGAGCGGTGCTGGCTGCAGCCGGAACAGGGATAGGTGCATTCCGCTAAGCTGTCTGCATCCACAGGCGGCTGGGACGGAAGGGCTTTGATCTGTTCTACCAGGTGGAGGACTTTTTCCACTTCTTCCTGCTCCCCTTCAATCTGAATCGCTACGGAGGCTTCTGCACCGGAAAATCCACCTTTGGCAAAAACCAGAGCGTTTACACGGGCATAGGACTCAATGGCCTGGGCCTCGGTCAGAACTTCTCCCGGTATGGGGGCAAGACTGCAGGCCATGCCATAGGAAAAATCACACTTTTTTCTGGAAATCTGCGGGCTCAAGCGGGTCAGATCCCCTGGGATGAGCTTCATCACACTGGTCAGGATCAAGGTGCGGATTCCTTCCGTATACAGGAAGTGCATGCAGGTCCCATAGCCGCCCCCACCGGAGCTGCCGATCAGCAGTGCGGCATGGCCAAACGCATCCAGTGCGTTTGCTCCGGTTACAAACAGATCATCAGGTCCCATTGCTTGCAGGGTTTGCTCCAGACAGGAATCAACATTTCGGATTTCTCCCCGCTCATAGAGCAGAAAATGGGCGCCCTGGCTCTCCGCGTAGGATCGTTTCATCCCGTTTTTTGTAATTCGTCCGCAGATACGCATAGGGGTGTCAGCCAACAGCGCAGTCAGACAGGAGACGGTGGAGGAGCCTTTGAACAGGATTTTTCCCTGGGAGAGGTAGGGGGCGAACAGAATGCTGTCCAGGATGCAGCGGGCAATCAGCCATTGGCATTGCGTGCCCCAAAGGGTGAACTGTGCGACCGCCATGGACAACCTCCTCTCAGATCTGGAAAGCGCCGTCTTTCAGGACCAGGACATCATCCAGGTAGAGCGTGGGATTTTTGATGATTCCGTCGATGTGGCAGTCCGCTTTATTTGTTCCGCCAAATCCGATGTTGGTGCCAAAGGCAATGTGCACGGTCTGATAGGCCTTCTCATCCTCCAGGATCACGCCGGTCAGTCTGGCGGCGTAGTTGGTGCCGATGCCCAGCTCACACAGGGTGGCATTGCGCTCATTGTTCAGCAGGAAGCCCACCTTTTCGGCCTCTGCGCCCTGGATGCTCTGTAGCTTTCCGTCCTTGACCTGTACCTGAAGGGGGGACTCCAGCAGACCGATGCCCACCATGGAGCCGTCAATGATCATAGAACCGTTGGAGCCGCTTTCCAGCGGGGCGATGTAGGCCTCACCGGAGGGGAGGTTTCCGGCCTGGCCCTTTTCCCGGTACACGCCGGGGCTGGGGATGCCGGGCCGGCCGGCCAGATCCAGAGTCAGTACATGGCCGTCTTTTTCGATGCGGGCGGTGGAAGCCTGGGTGAGCATCTCAGTCACCCGGTTGGTCAGCTCCATCACGGTATCGTAGTCCGCGGTCATAGCGCCCTGACGGAACATATCCTCCGTGATGTTGGGCATGGTGGCGATCCGCGCCCCGGCCTTTGCCGCTTCGATTTTGGCGCGGGTATGGGTGATGGAAGTGCTCATGGGGCACAGTACCACATCGGCGGCCTTCATGGCGGCGGCAATGGAGGCGGGAGGCTCCTGCCCAGAGACCTCACGGGGGGACATGGTCACCAGCATGGCATCCGCGCCCAGTTCCTTTGCCGCTTGATACAGTGCCTGGCCGATCTGAAACTTTTCGTCGTCCGTCACCACCAGTACCGTCTCCCCCGCTTTTACATCCATGCAGGACGTCAGTACACGGGTTCCGATTTCTACCAGATTCATAATATACCTCGCTTTCAAGATAACAGTTCCATCAGAACTCGGGTGGCCAAGGTGCGGGACAAAATGACCGGCTTTCCCGAAATTTCATGGAACTTGGCTTTCATTTCTGCACTGTATCCAATGCAGTCCATCACCACCAGGTCTACGTCCATTTCCGCTGCCTGGCGGGCTGCCCGGTCCAGCTCCTCGGGGCTTCCGTAGGGAGAGGCGGGAATCACGGTGACTTGGGAAACATATTCCCTCCATTTGCTCTCCGATTGAGCCACCTGCTGGGGCGTGGGGGTAACAACGGCGATCCTGCTTCGACCGGCCAGAGCTGGCACCAGGCCGTTGAGAACCTTGCAGGGGAAAATCAGAGGCACCTTGGAGTGAAATACGGCAGGAAAATCTCCAGTGCAGAGGAACAGAATTATTTCTACACCCTGCTGCTCCAGCTGGTCAATGCAATTTTGCAGTCTGGGGAGGATATAACGCTCGGCAAAGACGGCGGAGCTTCCGTCCCGCAGGCGGGAGATCAGCACATAGTCGTCCGGGCCGGGCTGAAAGGCTTCGATCTCTTCCCGGGTCAGCCCATCCAGACCGCCGGCCTGGAGAAGCTCCACCTGGTCCCCCAGCAGGGGGAGAATGTCCTGGGTCACGTCGGTTCTGGGAGATTGGCCGATGGTGATAGCGCCCACTTTGATCATAGTAGAAGACCCTCCTTTTTGCAAAATGCGGCCCTGGATGGACCAGGGCCGCATAGCTGTTATTGTTTGCCGAAGCCCTGGAAATGACTCATATCGCCATAGAGCGCCTGAATGCGGGCAAACTCCTCCTTGTCGTAGAAGGACAGCTCACCGCGGCCAAAGGCCTTGGCGGCCTCCAGCATAAAGCGGGCGGCTTCCTCGATGTCGGCAAAGTGGCTGGCGCCGGTGGCGCAGCCGGGCACCGGGGTCTGGGTGGCAATGGCCACGCCTACCACCGGGGCTTTGGTGGCGGTGGCGGGCTGCAGGATGCTGTTGAGGTGATACAGGTCGTTGCCATAGGGGGTGATATCCTGCTGGGAGAGGGGGAAGACATGGGCGGGCTTGCCCAGGGTGATCTCCATGAGGTCCACCAGGTCACTGCTGACCTTCAGAATGTAGCCCTGCATGACGGTGGGAGAGATGGAGAAGTCCCGGGTGTTGATGATCTTATTGCCCTTGGTGGTGTCCACAGAGAGGATAGCGTCCAGCTCGTCGGTGACCTCCTCACGGTTGACCTGAGCCATCTCCACCGGGGAGTCCATGAAAGGAACGGGGGTGTGAGGACGGGTGGGGGCGTTGGGGCAGACGTGGGTGGAGATGAACACATCTCCCTCCAGATGGTCGCCCTTTACCTTCATGTCCAACAGCTTGGCAGCCACCGACAGGGCGCACAGAGCGCCGTCGCCGTCGGAAACGAAGCCGATACGCTCAGGACGGGCGCCCAGGCCGCCCAGACGGCCCAGCAGGCCGATGGTGGGAGCGCTGCCGCCGGAGGACTTGCCCCGCGTGCCGGGGATGCGCACCTTCACCATGTCGGTTTTTCCCTTGGGGCCCTGGAGGGCGTAGACCTCGATATTGGCCTGGGGATCGATGGCGCGCAGGTACTGCTCCACGGCCGCGCCGGAGGCGGAGGGAGAATCGAGAATGTCGATGAGTTCAATTACTTGCTTGATAAGCATGGGAAAAACCTCCTGTCAATGAATTAAAAATCAACGTGAGCCAGCATGGGGCGGTGGATGATACCCTCCACCTCGGCCAGCAGTTCCTTGTCAAACATGGGGGCGGACAGCTTCAGGTTGCGATAGCTGGTGCGGATGAGATAGATCTCCTGCCCCGGCGCCAGATCAGAAGTGGGGGTGGGACGTCCGGTCTGAGCGTCAAAGGTCATGATGAGGTCGGGGAAGGTGCCCATCCGCTCTCCATCGGGGCCGTCCACTGTCATATACTCGTTCCAGAAGGACATCTCATAGCCGCACACCTTTACGGTGCCTACGTCAAAGCCGCCCTCGCTGCGCAGCTGATAGTCCTCTACGGTGCCGCGGGTGAGTACCTGGCCGCCTAAAAAGTCGGCCACAGCATGTACGGCGTAGTCCACGGAACGCTCCAGGCCCTGCGCATAGCACCGACCTGTTTCAATGGCGTGGGAAAGTCCGCCCAGAGCGCTGTTTTCCCGCAGGAACTGGGCGGATACTGGGTTGCGCACCACGGCCACCAGACCGCCCGCCTCTACGGCGGAAGCCCGCACCAGCTTGGAACAGTGGGTGATGGAGCCGGTGACGGTGCACTCCACATGGCGGCCCAGCTCCTCCCGGCCGCCCACGCAGGTCATGGTGGTGACATAGCTGGGGTCCCGGTGAAGGTTCAGGCTGCCCATAACTCCGGTGGGGTGAGCCCGTCCGTTGCAGGGGGCGTCCAGTAAGGGGATGCCCAGCACGGAGGCCTGGAGCCAGCCGTTGAAGGTGGAACCGCCGCCGTTTTCGTTGGTGACAATGCCGCCCGGCTTCAGACCGGTTTTTTGTGTGAACAGCTCCACGCAGCGCAGCAGGTCTGCGGGACTGACATACTTCTCCTTGGCAGCCGGAGCGCCTACCATAGAGGCAGTTATAATGATGGAGTCGGGGTCTACCGCGTCAATGGGGGTCAAGTGCAGGTCGCTGAACTCAACGGCCAGGTTGCCGGTCTGCGCGCCGGTGTCCGCCGAGCCGCCTCCGCCGCCGCCCAGGATGGAACCTCCCAGGGCAGCCCAGCTTACCGACTGGGCAGTGAGACGGGTGGAGTTTGTTTGCATGGTTACCGCTTCCTTTCCAAGATCATAAAACCTGTTACATGAGCATAGAACGGATGAGATTGCTGAAGAAGCCGTACAGGCCGTCGCCGGCAATCAGACCGGAGTCACGCACTTCCATAAATTCGGTGCCGAAGATGAGACGCACTACCACAGCCAGCAGCACGCCGATGCCGTAGATGGGGTTATTCAGCAGCAGGCCGGTGGCAAAGAGGACGCCCACCATCTTGGTGCCGAAGATGATCTGGATGATCGCACCGGGAATGGCCCACAGCAGTAGCTCCCGCAGCAGGCTGGGGTTCGCGCCGGCCTGAGCGGCAGCGGCGAAGGTATAGCTGATGGGAGGCATAATGTCCTGGGAGAGATACATGTTGGCGAACATCAGCACCACCAGGATGCCGATGATGCCGCCCAGCATCTCTACCTTTACCTGCTCCTTGCGGCCCTGGATCTCCCGGGCGGGATCGGCACCCTTGCCGCGGAGGATCCAGCCTGTCTTCAGGTCATAGCCCATGTCGGCAAAGCAGGGGCCGACGGAGCTGACATAGCCGGTAAGGATGGCCACAGGCAGAGCGGGGAAGCCCATGAGAATACCCAGAGTCATGAAAATGGTGGTGATGGCAAAGGCGGGGAACCAGCCAGAGTGCATGGCGGCCATGCCTACCAGGACCATGGCCACGGCGGAGGAGAAGCCGGCCCACAGCACCCACAGTACGGACATGCCCAGAGGCATCTGGGTGAAAATGCCGGTCAGCGCACCGACAATGGCGGCGCCGCCCACAAACAGGCCCAGAGCCAAAGCGAGACTCTTCTTGGCGGAGTCCTGGGAGACAGTGATCTCCATCTTCTGGGCAGAAGCGCTCTTGTGGCCGCGGAGCACAGTGATGATAGACTGGACCAGGGCCACCATGCCCGCACCGATCATGACGCCGGAGGGGATGTTGGAAGCACCCATGTTAAAGCCGAAGAGCTGCTCGGAGTAGCCACGGAGGATCAGGCCGATGCCCAGACCGGTCATGGCAATGATATCGGCAATAAATACGATGCCGATGCCAGCCACCGGCAGCTTGAAGTAGCTGCCCACAACGCCGACCACCAGGCCCTCCAGCAGACGGCGGCCCTTTTTGCCGCCCTCGTCGCCGGCCTGAATGGCGGTAGCGGTAGCCACTCCGGGAGGCCAGGCGCCCTGGGCGGGGAAGATGGCAGAGTCATAGATGCGGCCGATGATGTAGATAGAGACCGAGGTGCCGATCATACATCCGATGCCCATCATCAGAATGGAGGAGGCCTCCCCCATCAGGAAAAGCATGGCCACAGCGATAAAGCCGCAGTTGGCAGCAGAGAATCCAGCTGCCGATGCAATGGTCTGAAGCAAGTTCTGGCGCTCCAGATTGCAGTATTTCAGACAGGCATTCAGGGGGATGCGGGCCACCAGCATGGCTACGATGGCTCCCAGCAGGGATGTGTTTGGTGTCGTTCCCAATTTGCCGATGATGTTCATACATACGGCGCCTACCAAAAAGGCGATGAGAATTCCGGGGATCAAGGTTCCGGGCTCAAAAGCCGAGATGTAGGTCTCTTGTTTGTACTGCTTCTTGCGTTCTTCCTTTGTTTGCATTGTGGTCCCTCCTCGGTAATATGCTTCTATCCTCCATCCCTCTTTTCGTGAGGGAATGAACGAACATAGGAAATAGTTTCCGATATTCGGAAAACACAGGGAGCAAAATAAGGCGCAACGCGCCGTAGGTTTCAATAATAAGAAAATATTTTCTATATGCAGAAAAACAAAAGGAAAACAAAGCGGGCGCATGCCCGTTTTGCTTTATTCCATACTTGGAAAGGCACCCATAGCCAGATTGATTTGTTCCGCTACCTCTCCAAACTTGCGCACCAGAGTCTGCTTGCTCTGGTCGGTGAGCTCGGAGATATAGCCGCCTGTGCTGATGGCCCCCACGAGATTTCGGCTGCGGTCAAACAAGGGGAACCCCAATCCGAAGCGGCCAGGAGTAAGGGTCCCCTCACTGAAGTCATAGCCGCACGCGGCGATCTCCTCCAACTTGGCTTCCAGTGCTTGCCGTGCAGAGCCGTGCATGGATAACCCATCCATATAACGCTGCTGCTCATGGGGCGGCAAAAAGGCCAGCAGCACACGGTTTGAGGCGCCTTTGTGCATGGGATAGATCCCGCCGGAACGTACAGAGTTGGAAGTATCCCGGATGGAACCGATTTTTTCAATGCAAATACTGCGTCCAGCACAGGGAATCGTCAGAATACAGTGTTCGCCGGTGCGCTCGTAGTAGTCCCACATGTAGTACTGGGCGATCCGCTTGACTTCCCGGTTATCCAGACTTTGTGCCCCAATGAGAAGCGCCTTGTCACCCAGAAAATACCGCTTTCCTCCCGGCTCCTGCTGCAAAAAACCAGAAGCAGTAAGGGTATATAAAAGCCGGTAGACTACGGTGGTGCTCATATTGCATTGTCGGGCCACTTCGCTTAATGTGAGCCCGGGAAATAAGCCGATCAGTTCCAGAATTTCCAAGGATCGACCCACAGTCTGCAGATAACTGCTGTTTTCCCCCATTCTAAAATCATCGCTTTCCTATTTTAGAAAATTATTTATCTATATCGGATAAATTTACTATATCGGAGATTGGAACAGGTGTCAATCGCAATCTGCATATTTAAACAGAGAAAATTGAATGATTCAATTTGGCAAAAATGCTGAGCGTTCTGCGCGTTTACAGGATCGGACACCAGTAAATCTGCTTTAATTTGAGGTGGAAAGAATATAGTCCAGCGGCAGCATGATTGCCATGATTTATGCCGAAATTGAAAAAATGGTCAAATTTTCTCAAATTCCTCCACTTCGGTGACGAAAATAGTGGCTCCGCCAACCACAACCTCGGTGTTGGCAGTAACTGAATGTGCGGGCAGCTGCATGGTGGACGGAATGTTTTCTACCCGCTTGGAACAGTTGGCACGGATGATCTCAATGGCAGGCTTGACCCGGTCGGCTTCAGTTCCAATGATCAGTGTCGTGTTGCCCCAGCTGAGGAATCCGCCGGAAGAGGCCATTTTCGTAAAGTAGTATCCACCCTCGCTGAGAGCACGGCACACTTCGTCCGAGTCTTTCTTGCTGATAATGGCGGTAATCATCTTCATGGAAATACGTCCTTTCTGCTTCTGCTTGGAGTCTCTGGCGCCGTAGAGCTGCCATTCTCTGCGCTGGCGCAGGTAGAGCAGCAAGCCAACACTTCCGGTTACCGTTTCGGCAATGGGGAACGCGCCCCAGGAGTAGCCCAGGCCAAACTGGGAAAGTCCCCAGAAAATTGGAATTAGGCAAAAAATCTGTCGGGTCAGAGCCAGAATCACACTAGGAATGGCCTTGCCGATGGCCTGGAAAAATACCGGCGTCATCAAGGAGGGAACGGCGGGAAGAAAGCTCAGCCCAATGATACGGAAGGCCGGGACGCCGATCTCCAAAACTCGGACGTCTTGAGAGAAAATAGACAGCAGACGATCGGGAATCAGTTCAAAACAGGCCACTCCTACCAGCATAAAGCTCATGGCCAGAAGAGTGGCATCCACCAGTACAGCTTGGCAGCGACGGTAATTTCCCTTGGCGTTGGTATAGCTCAACAGGGGAACAATGCAGGTTTGAAGTCCGGCCATGGGGATAAAGAAGAACGACTGCACCTTATATAGTAGAGTCCCAGTACTGTGACTGCCTCATCACAGAAGCCAGCCAGAATTACGTTGAGCGCCACAATGTACACGGTGTACAGCATCTGCATAAAAATAGAGGGATAGCCAAGCTTATAGATCTGCCGGGCATACCGGCTCAAGGCGCGCAGCTTTGGCGGTCTGCGCAGAGCGGAAGAGGTAATCAGTGCGGCTACCACCTGGCCTGCCACAGTGGCATAGCCGGCTCCAGCCACTCCCAGGGCAGGAATGGGACCAAGTCCGAAGATGAGGATGGGGTCCAGCAAAAGGTTGGTCAGTGCACCAGAAATCTGGGCCAACATGGGCAGGCGCATATTTCCGCCAGCCTGATGTACTTTGCTCCAGATGCTCTCCAAGAAAACACCCAAACTGCCTATACATACGATGCGGCCGTAGGTGACTGCATACTCCACTGCTTGCGGGGACTCAGCGGAAGTTGCCACATAGGGATGCATAAAGAGGCTGCTCAGTACAGCAAATATGACCCAGCTAATCACCGCCAAAGCAGCGCCTGTTCCGGCGGTTCGGTTTGCTCTCTGTACCCGTCCTCTGGCATAATCCCGGGACATCAGCGTATTTACGCCTACCCCGGTTCCAACTGCCAGAGCAGTGACAATAAGCTGGACTGGAAAAATTACCGACAGAGCGGTCAGTCCGTCGCCGGAATATCTGCCCACAAAGTAGCTGTCCACGATATTGTACATGGCATGGATGAGCTGGGCCAGCATAACGGGAGGCGCAATGCGAAAAAGAATTTTCCAGATGTTGTTCTCATCAAAAATCATGACTGTCGAATTGCTGTTATTCACGGATCCGGTCCTCCTCTTAGTGCATAGTCAGTTACAGGGTGTACTGAATCGGATTGCGGATAATCTATACAATAGATAAACAGGAGACTAGCCGAAGGATGAGGGAGTATGGTGTCATAAATTATTTCTATATGAAATGACAACGATAGAATAAAAGAAATACACTATTTATGAATGTCCAATACATACTCCGGAACGACACATAGCATGGTGTGGATTTCGTCCGTCGTGATACCCTGTTGCAGTAGCTGAGAAACAAAGCGAGTCATTCCTTCGACGGGGGCCTCCCGACCGGCTTGTCCCCGGTCTGTGGATAGAAAGCAGTGTTCTGCACCGACAATACGGATGTGTGACGCCATTTCTTCTATGGAGCAGTTCCCTTCCCCTACGTTATACCAGCACTTTTCTACCCAGACCCCCATTTGGGCCAGACTTTTTTGTGTTTCAGGAGAGACTGTTGTACGATCCCACTCTGGATGCGTCAAAACCATACGTACTCCGCGGCGACGTCCCTCCACACAAAGCTTTACGCTTTCGTTTGTGCTGATGTGTCCGGTAGCCAGGGCAGCATCATACTCCTTGACCACATCCATCACATCGTATACCTCCGGTTTTAAAGAACCGAACTCATCCAACAGGGAAATACCGGGCCGACGAAAGAAATCGCCGGGCATGTCTCCGGACAAAAGACAATTTTCTGCATCGCGGGTGGGCATAAAGACCATACTGGCCCCCATCTTCAGAGCGCTGTGGACCGCATACGGATTGATTCCTCCTACTGGGTGATTTAAGGGAATTGCGCCAAATGCTTTTGCGCTTCCGGTGGGCATCCTGCGGTTTACCAATGCCGCCCGGGCCCCGGTGGGTTCATAGTGACACTTAATCATAACTCCCTTCATCCCGGCGAGAGTAGCCTGCTCAATCAGCTCAAAATCATCCAGGGAGCGGGAGACATGGGAGGGAATGGTGTGGGTATGTAGATCATAACCGCCTACCAGCAAGGATTTTGCTTCCTGGTGTAATTTGTTCTGGTTCATGATTTCCTCCTTATCAATTTAGGCCAGAGATAAAGGGGCGATCGGTCAGATCGCCCCTTTGTTATTTTCTTTCTGAATGACCCATATCATTCAGTTTTAAATCCGGCATATTACGCTGTTGTTGGGTGAGCACCGTATAAAGAGGGATGACGTTAATTGTTTGTAATTGTGGCAATAATTTCTGCCTCACCCTCACGTAGCTCATCCATTTTTTGATTGTGGACGCCGAAGACCTTAGCTCCGGTTAAGAACAGCGCCAAGGCAATTACAGTCAGCACAGCACCTGTGGCAATACAACCGTACGAAACTGCCATAATGGGGACCAGTGCAATGATAAACACCTCAATAACAGACTGGAGAGTATAGGAGTATCCATAATCACTCAATGTGCCGCTCTTTGCCTCGGGATCGACAATACGCAGCAGAGTAAGGCCAATGGCCACTACGCCTGTGGTCCAGCCAAATACGAAGATAGAACGCTCGAACCAGAAATTGCGGAAAAGCTTCCGGCCCACAACGAATACCAGGGTCAAAGAAGTCAGAGCCCCAAGTACACACAGCAAAACAATGGGACCAATAAATTCCATAACTACGGTAATGGAGATGGAGGCAACACCAAAACCAACCAAGTAGTCGGTTACCATGCTGCCAATCCGACCTTCTACGTGCTCGTCTACACTATCTTTAAAGGGGGTGTGATTTAAGATACTCTGTAAAATAACACCTGCAATCATGGTTAAGCACATAACGGGCAGTTCAATCTGAGGCAGGTACTGTTTATAGAAGTCATAAAACTTGTAGCCTGCCAAGGTAGCAATTAGAGTTAACGCCAAGTGCCAGGCAAGAGGATCCATAGACATGGGATTGATAGTTTCCTTGCCCATTGAGACCTGCTTTTCCGCAGGAATGATTCCGGTCCGGCAATCTTCGGGGAGTGCCTGGGCGCTTTTCACTAAACGGGTTGCCCCCTTGCGGGTAGCATAGTTGATGCAGGCAATGCCGACAAACAGACCGGTCAAAAGTCCCATAGTGGCAAATGTTTGACCAATGACAACACCGTCTGTGCGGCCTAAAAGATTATTTAACGCTGTGCCGATCGTGGAAGCATATCCGTGACCTCCGCAGTATCCGGAAGGCATAAGAACTGCAATTTCGGTGAACACCTGGGGGTAGATGACCATAATAAGCGCGCCACCGACCAGCAATGCGATACCAAAGCAGAAGAACTCAGCGCCCATATTGACACAGAAGGAATCGCCCACTTTATTGAAAATTTTCTTGGGCGAGATCTTCTCCTTTTTTCCCAAAAACAGACCGCCAAAAAGCACACAGACCAGCATGTACGCATACGAGCCAATCTGGCCGCTCCAAGGAATGATATTTGCAAACTGAGGACCTAATAAAAGCCCCATAATGCCTGCTAACAAAGATGCCGGGATGTAGAACATCTGAAAAAATTTGATTTTTGCTCTTAAAAACTGAGCAATGACCAGCAAAAGGGACATAAAGCAAAAATCCATTAAAAATGACATGTAGTTATATTCCATTTTACGCGCTCCTTTGTTAGTCTCTCTCCAAGGCTCAGAGAGTCAGCCGGATAGAATGTGCCTCCGCATCTTAATTATTAAATTAAATCTGCGGAGGCACGTTCATCTGTTCAGTTTTGGTTTTACAGCAATGAATCAGATATGAGCCAGGAAGAAATCGTTCATTGCCTGGCACAGACCCTCCAGTTTGGGGTCGCCGTCGAACATCCACTCGTTGTGCTTGCCCTCTACGTAGTACAAAGCCTTGGGCTCGTTGGCCAGCTTATAGGCATCCTCTGCCTCCTCGCGGTCATGCAGCTCATTATACTTGCCGTGGCCCACAAAGACAGCGCAGTCAGGAGCCAGCTTGGGCAGAATGTCCTGTACGTTGAAGCGGACAAAGGACTCGGCAATGACAGAGGACATGGGGGTGGGGAAGGGCTCCTGGTAGTCGCCGCCGATAGACTCTTCCAGACCGCCGTTGAGCTCCTTCAGAGTGTGATCGGTGTAGAAATCACCGGACTCATCGATGTTGGGATAGAACTCATAGGGGTGACGCAGGACGGGATCACCGGTGCTGACCCGCTTATACTTGTCCTCCTCCAGGGTGCGCAGCATCTTGTAGAACTTATCATTGCCCATGCCCATACGCATCCAGCGGCGGCCATCGGTGAAGGAGTTCAGAGTAGCTACGGCCTTGACGGTCTTGTCGCGATAAGCGGCATTGACGCAGACAGCGCCGCCCACGCCCCAGCCGATCAGGGCGATGTGGTTGGGGTCCACTTCGGGCTGGTGCTTGAAGAAGGTCACGGCGTTGTTCACGTCGTCCACTTCCATCTCCAGGGTGGTGTACTTATCCATGCCGCTGATGCCGCCGGAGGGCTTGAAGCCACGGTAGTCAAAGCCCATGCACACATAGCCGAACTTGGTCATCTGGCGGGCAAACATGGCAGGATAAACCTTGTTCAGGCCGGTCCAGCCGGAGTTGGCAATGATGCCGGGACGCTTCTCGCCGTCCTTGTAGTCATCGGGCAGGTAAATGGTACCTACCATCTTGGTACCTTCGCTGTAGAAGATTACTTCACGCTGCTGCATAATCAAAAGCTTCCTTTCTGAATATAGTGCTGTATTTTGTTTGGGATCAGGTCTTAACCTTGGCTATATTCTACACCCAAAAAGGAATAAGTCAACCTATTTTTATTAGAAAAGGAATATTTGTTCTTTTATACAGAATATATGCTCCCGTCTTGTTCCTTTTTACAATAAAAAGGAACAAGAATTCCGAACAAAAAAGAAAGAAAGGAAGAGGGTTAGGATTATTAAGATAAATGCCGGCTGCTATTGACGCGGAAGAAGAAGCATAGTATTCTGTGTCTATAGTAAGCGTTTCCCATTTTTTTCTACAAAAAAGAGCGGAGTGAATCTTTAATGGCCGAGAATATATTGGATGAAATCGTGCGCATAAAGGATCTGCTGCCGAAAAAGCAACAGAAGCTCTGTACCTATTTGGCGCTGAATTATAAGCAAGTTGGCGTTATGACGGTAGCGGAACTGGCCCAAGCCGCAGGTGTGGGTACCACTACGGTGATGCGGTTGGTTCAGACACTGGGACGTCCTAGTTTTAGCGTGTTCAAAAAGGAGCTGCTCGATGCATCTTTGATGCGTACAACCACGTCGTACCTGAGCTTAAAAGAAACCTTTCATAACGAAGAGACCGAAGATGGAAACAACCTGCTCTACCGGGTGGTCAACGATGGAATGCAAGTTCTTCAGAATCTGTGTACCACATCCAATACCCAGCAGTTTCAGGCGATTTCGGACCTTCTGTTCCAGGCTGACCGTATCTTCACCATCGGACTGCGCTCCAGCAAGGCATTGGCTTTGTACTGCGAGTACTCCTTGAGCACATTCCACCCCCAGGTGATTCAGCTGAGCAATGATACGGAGTTTATTTATGACCGGGTTGGACTGAAGATGAAGTCCACGGATGTTCTGCTGGTGTTTTCTGCCTGGCCCTGTACCAGGAAAACCATCGAGGTAGCAGAATACTGCCACTCGCTGGGAATCCCAGTGGCGTTGGTAACCAACACCAGCTTGAACCCCATTATTAAGTTTGCCCAGGCGGTTGTTGATACCAATTCCGTCAATCATCCCAGCGGAGATATGGTTTTCATGGCGGTGATTGAGGCTCTGGTGGCGGAGCTGGGACGGCGGACGGCGCCGCAGTCCACACAGAATGTGGAACGCATAGAGGCCATTCTTAGCGAGAAAAAGATCGTACAGAGAGAATATTGATTGCTGCAAATCGAAAAGCGGGCATCCATTCCCACAAAAATCGGTGTGGATGCCCGTTTTATGTCATGGGAGCCGCCTTGAGTTCCGATACAGCAGATGCTAGAATGAAGAAAAGCGGCCTGACACAAAAGGGGGAAGATGAAGTGGAGATCGAGCACGCCCTGTATACGGCGATGCGGTTTAACTTTTTATATGTAGACCGCTATGTATTCCGGTCCGGATGGATCTATCCCAACAGCTATATCCCATATACCATGGTGCGTTATATCCTGAAAGGAAGCGCGGAATTTATTTTGAACGGGAAGAGCTTTTACGTCCATGAGAAGCAGGTCATCTATATCCCGGAGGGCTGTTATCTGGAGTGTCACGCTCTGGAGGACTACTTTGAGTTTATCAGCATCCGGTTTAAGGTGACTACCCAGCTGGCTACCGACAACTTTTTGCAGGAGTACTACCGTATCCAGACGGTAAACAACTGCGGCCAGCAGGATGAGATGGAGCGCCACTTTCAGGAGGTATACCGGAACGCTACCAGCCAGAACCCCAGCAAGGTGTTCCACATCCGGGGGAATCTGGAGCTGATTGTGGCCTGGCTGGTGGACCAGGTGGCGGGGGATGTTCAGCGCATGGAGCGGCCGACGGTGGAGTATTCCTTTGAGCGTACTCTTCAAAAGGAGGAAGACCTGGAGGCCTACCGGTAGGACCCCCGGATCAACGTACTGGTGGACTACATCGTCACCCACCCTACCGAACATTATACCTCAGAGGTGCTGTGCCAGATGGTCAATGTCAGCCCCTCCACCCTGCGCAGGCTGTTTAAGAAGCACACCGGGAAATCCCCCAGCGACTTTATTCAGAACCTGCGCCTGACGGTGGCGGCCCGGCGGCTGCTGGTGACTAACGACCGGATATCATCCATCGCCTATCAGGTTGGATTTGAGGGCCCAAACTATTTCTCCCGGATCTTCCAAAAGAACTTCGGGGTGTCTCCCCAGGCATACAGGAAAAACGCACAATAGAAAATGGGATATTAAAAAATAGATTGTAAAAAATAGTCAAAATAAAACGAGCAAATAATGACTGTATTATGCTAGTATTAGGTGGTTTGTCATATTGTAAAATAATATCCTCCAATATATACTGTAAACATAGTGAAAGCAAACAAAACAGAAATGGAGGATTGGAACATGAAGAAATTGCTTTGCATCTCCCTTGCAGCAGCGCTTTCCCTTTCCCTGTTGGCTGGTTGTAACAACGGCACAACCTCCTCCGGCGGCTCCGGCACTCCCTCAGGATCTGGCTCCGGCGGTGAGCTCAGCGGAGAAATCACCTTCTGACATTCGTTTACTCAGGGCGCCCGTATGGAGGCCATCCAGGCGGCTGCCGACCAGTTCATGAAGGATAACCCCGGCGTAAAAATCAACATTGAGACTATGGCCTGGGGCGACTTCAACACCAAGTGGAACGCGGGCATCACCACCGGCGACCTGCCCGACATCAGTACCGCCCAGAACACCGGCGAGGTCGTGGAAATGCTCAATGCCGGCGTGCTGGCACCCATGGACAGCACCATCGACGCCATCGGTCGGGATCTGTTCTCTGCCAACGCTCTGGCCGACATGACCATGGACGGCGCTACTTACGGCGTACCTTATTACTCCCACGCTCAGGTCATGTGGTACCGCACCGACCTGCTGGAGGCCAACAACCTGGAGGTCCCCAAGACCTGGGATGAGTTCTATGACGCTGCAGTGGCTCTGACTAAGGACGGCGTGTATGGCTGCGGCTTCTCCTGCAGCCCCAACGACCTGCTGTGCACCCGTTACCTCAACTACTACGTCCGTTCCGGCGGCGGCAGCCTCCTCAACGACGATCTGACTGCCAACCTCACCAGCGACCTGGCTATTGACGGCATCAACTTCTGGGTCAAGGTTTATAAGAACTGCTCCCCCGCCGAGACCATCAACTACACCGTCAACGACCATGCCACCCTGTACTATCAGGGCACCACGGCCTTTGACTTCAACTCCGGCTTTATGATCAGCGGTGTGGAGTCCAACCGCCCTGACCTGCTGCAGTATGTCTCCTGTGCTCCCCTGCCCACTCTGAAGGAGGGCGACCCCTATTACAGCGCCGAGGCTCCCCACATTCCTCTGGTGACCTGGAAGAATTCCGAGCATCCTGAGATCTGCCAGGCCTTCATCGAGTACCTGTATCAGGAGGACAATTACCTCAACTTCCTGGCCGCCGTTCCCGTGGGCATGCTGCCCGCCATCAAGGGCATCGACCAGAACGAGACTTACCTGTCCAACCCCATCGTGCAGCAGTTCTCCGACGAGGCCGCTGTCATCGCCAAGGCGGTGGATGAGGGCAGTGCCATCGGCTTTGAGCACGGTCCCAGCGCGCAGGCCGGTCTGCTGACCAGCCAGGGCGTCATTGAGGAGATGTTCCAGGACATCACCACCAATGGTACCGACGTGGAGACCGCAGCCAAGGCGGCGGAAGACAAGCTCAACGAGATCTTCAGCACCATGGTCATGTAACAACTTCGCAACCGAAATGAAGGGGCGGGAAGAACACTCTTCCCGCCCCTGCTTCTCAAAGGGAGAGTGGGAGGTGCCCCTATGAAGTCAAAAAGCCATGCCGCCCGCACCGGCGGCATCTATGGAAGCAAGGTGACCCGGTGGGTCTTTGTCGGTCCGGCTATGCTGGTCGTGATCTGCCTGCTGGTGTATCCTCTGATGTCCACGCTGGTATACAGCTTTACCAACAAAACCATGATCCGTCCGGATTTTGATGTAATCGGGTTTCAGAACTACATCAGCCTGCTCAAGGACGAGGAGTTCTTTACCGCCTTTGGTCATACCCTGTTCTGGACTGTCTGCAGCGTATTGGGACAGGTTATCGTGGGATTTATTGGGGCGCTGTGCCTCAACCGGGTAAAGAACAACGTGGCCAAAAATATGTTCCGCATTTTCGCCATCATTCCCTGGGGATTCCCGGCCATTGCCACCGCCATGACCTGGAAGTGGCTGCTCAACGGAATCTACGGCTTTATTCCCACCATGATGAAGGATCTGGGCCTGACCGAGGGCCTGATCCAGTTTTTGAGCAACAGCGACCTGGTGCTGGTGTACATGTCCTTCAGCGTACCCTACGCCGTGTGGATGCTGGTGGGATTTTTCAAAACGGTGCCCATCGACATTGAGGAGTCGGGGCGGATCGACGGAGCCAACCGGTTCCAGGTATTCACCCGCATCGTGCTGCCTCTGGTCCGGCCCGGCATCGTCTCCACCGCCATCTATGTGTTCATCAACGCTTGGAACGAGTTCCTCTACGCCCTGCTGCTGGTGAGCAGCTCTACCAAGACCACCCTGTCGGTGGCGGTCAAGACCCTGGAGGGCGCGGATATTCTCAACTGGGGCTCCATGATGGCGGCCAGCGCCATTGTGGTTCTCCCCTCCATCATTTTCTTCTGTATGATCCAAAACAAAATCGCCGGCGGACTGGCCGACGGCGCGGTAAAATAAGAAAGGCAGGTTACATACTATGAAGACCATCGGTTACGCCATTGTGGGTGTGGGATACTTCGGCGCCGAGCTGGGCCGCATCATGAACGAGCAGGAAGGTGCCCGGGTGGTGGCCGTCCTGGACCCGGAAAACGGGGAGACCATCGCCAAGGAGTACGGCTGTGACGTGGAGACCGATCTGGATACCCTGTGCGCCCGGCCTGATGTGGACGCGGTACTGGTGGCGACTCCCAACTACCTCCACAAGGAGCCTGTGCTGACCGCTGCCCGGCATAAGAAGCATGTCTTCTGTGAAAAGCCCATGGCCCTGTGCTATGCCGACTGTGACGAAATGGTCAAGACGGCCCAGGAAAACGGTGTGATTTTCATGGCCGGCCATGTCATGAATTTCTTCCGGGGCGTGCGCCATGCCAAGCAGCTCATTGCTGAGGGCAAGATTGGCCGGGTGCTCTATGCCCACTCCGCCCGCAACGGCTGGGAGGAGCCGCAGCCTGAGATCAGCTGGAAAAAGATCCGTGCCAAATCCGGCGGACACCTGTACCACCACATCCATGAGGTGGACTGCATCCAGTTCATCATGGGTCCCGCCACTGAGGTCACCATGACCGGCGGCAACGTGGCCCATCAGGGAGAGCAGTTCGGCGACGAGGACGATATGCTGTTCCTGAACCTGGAGTTCGGCAACAACACCTACGCCCTCATTGAGTACGGTTCCGCCTTCCACTGGCCGGAGCACTATGTGCTCATCCAGGGCACCGAGGGCGCCATCCGCATCGACATGTGCAACGTGGGCATGACGGTAAAGACCAAGGACGGCAAGGAGGAGCACTACCTGGTCCACGAGACCAAGGAGGAGGACGACGACCGTACCCACATCTATCACAGCACTGAGATGGACGGTGCTATCCAGTACGGCCACCCCGGCAAGAAGCCTCCCCTGTGGCTGCACGGCATCATGAAAAATGAGATGAAGTATTTTAGCGGCATCATGCACGGCGAGCCTGTTCCCGACGAGTTCCGGCCCCTCATGACCGGCCAGGCTGCCCGGGCCGCCATCGCCACCGCCGATGCGGCCACCCGCTCTCTGCGGGAGGACCGCAAGGTGAAGATCTCGGAGATCACCGGCTGATCTGGTACAGCGGCGGAAAATGTCCGGCCGTGGACGAAAAAGGAGTCGATCCATTATGATCTATGACAGCCTGAAGCATCTGGAGCAGTATGAAGGCACCTTCCCCCGGCTCTACCGGGGATTGGAGCTGCTGCGTACCACCGACTTTTCCACCCTGGAGGATAAGCTGTATGAAGTAGAAGGGAGAGATCTCTTCTTCTCCCTCCAGTCCTATGACAGTAAGCCCGCCAACGACACCCCTGAGGCCCACCGGGATTACATTGATATCCAGTTTCTGGTGGAGGGGGAGGAAAAGATCGGGATTGCGCCTCTGGAGGATATGGTGGAGGAAGTGGAAGGCCGCCCGGACAGCGACATTTGGTTTTACCGCGGACCGGTGGATGAAATCACCCTCACCGGAGATCGGTTTGCCGTCTTCTTCCCCGGTGACGCCCACGCCCCCGGGATTGCGCCGGAGAAACCCGCCCACTGCCGCAAACGCGTGGTAAAGGTGAAGCTGTAAACAGCCTGATCATCAATTTATAAAGGAAACAACCGCCCGGCGCATCGGTATGGTGTGCCGGGTGGTTTTATATCACAGGAGATATAGTAAAAAACGTAAAAATAAAGGGTTAGAAACATGGATATTGAACTTAGGAAAAGATTAAACACATACACCTGTATCATAGGGCGAAGATTTAGAGAAAGACACAATTACGCGGCACAAATTGTTTGTGTTATAATACCTTCACAATTGCATGGGCGGGTCCCCGAGTGTGGTTATCACACTTTTGGGGACCCGCCTTTTTGATGCTTTGTTTTGTGTCAAGGAGGTCAATCTATGGAGCAAACATCCAACCGTTATCTGGCTCAGGCGCCGATTGGGGGCCTGATGCTGAAATTTGCTGTTCCCTGTATTCTCTCCCTGCTGGTCTCGTCCCTGTACAATATTGTGGACCAGATTTTCATTGGCTGGGGCGTAGGATATCTGGGCAACGGTGCAACCAATGTGGTCTTTCCCATCACGGTCATCGCGCTGGCAGTAGCCCTGATGATTGGTGACGGCTGTGCAGCTTTTCTGAGTATTTGCCAGGGCAAGCATGATACCGAGAGCGCCCACCGCAGTGTGGGCAACGCGATCACCCTGCTGCTGATCTGCAGTGCGGTGCTGGTGGTGCTGTTTGTCCTGTTTCGGGATGTGATTCTGGCGGCTTTTGGTGCCACAGAGAACAATCTCCCCTATGCCATCGATTATTTCAATATTATTATCATCGGCATCCCCTTTTATATCGTGACAAACGGCCTTAACTCCATTATCCGGGCGGATGGCAGTCCTAAATTTGCTATGCTGTCTACCCTGGTGGGCTGCATTCTGAATGTGATCCTGGACCCCATTGCGATTTTTGTGCTGCAGTGGGGTGTTTCCGGTGCGGCTCTGGCTACCATTGCTGGTCAGATCGTCTCCACCATCCTGGGAGTGGGCTACCTGTTTCACGCCCGTTCTTTTCATCTGCACAAAGAGAGCTTTCTGCCCCAGGGCGGTCTGCTGGGAAAGATCCTGCCTTTGGGTATCAGCAGTCTGCTGCCCCAACTGTCCATTGTAATCATTATGGGTGTGATGAACACCACTCTGGTGAAGTATGGCGCTTTGTCTGAGTATGGTGCCGACATTCCCATGACCGTGGTGGGCATTGTGATGAAGGTGTTCCAGATCGTCATTGCCTTTGTGGTAGGCATTGCCGCAGGCTGTCAGCCTATTGTGGGCTATAACTACGGCGCGGGCAACGGTCAGCGGGTCCGCCAAATTTTTAAGACGATGATGCTGGCAGAGGCTGTGGTCGGCCTGGTGTCCATGCTGGCCTTCCAGCTTTTCCCGGTGCAGATCATCTCTCTGTTTGGCAGCGAGAGTGACCTATACAACCAGTTTGCGACCTATGCCTTCCGGATCTATCTCTCCACCATCCTGCTGTGCTGTATCCATAAGTCTATCAGCATCTTCCTGCAATCCTTGGGCAAGCCGGTACAGTCTATGATTCTTTCTCTGCTGCGGGACTTTATCCTGTGCGTGCCTCTGATCCTGATATTCCCAATGTTTGTGGAGCCGGGGGTTATGGGACCGCTGTACTCTGCGCCTATTGCAGACGTTGTTACCTTGCTGGTGGCAGGGGTTATGATGGCCAGTGTTTTGAAAAAGCTGAATCAAATGGAGGAATCCCACAATTTAATACTAAAGAGTGTAGAAACGGCGTGACCTGCGGGTCACGCCGTTTCAGTCTGTCAAGAAAGACGGCTATGCGCCAAGCATAAGCCAGCTATTTATAGCGAATAGAGAGCGTATGACTATGTTCATTGAAAGGAAAGGTTCCCTCACAGGAGATAACTGGGCAATCTTTGGACTCTGAGAGAAAATATAAGTTATTTAGAATAAGTCAAGAAATAACAGGAGAAGAATCGTTTAAGGAAGACAATTGGACCAGCAGCCAGGCACGGGCCTGCGCCCACTCCTTTTTTCCGGGCGTGATTTGCAGGACATAGTTTACCCGGCCCAGCAGGCGGGCCAGATAGTGCGCCTCGGATTCTTTAATCCCAAGGTGGGCCATATGGTCAGACACGCCGAATTTTTGGCAGAAATACAGCTCCTGCCGCAGGCTGTGCAGGTAATCGGATGGGACAGCGGGCTTTTCATTTACCACAAGGCCGGTGACAGTCTGCCGCTGTCCGGCGGGGAGATACTTGCTCTTGCTCTCGTTGAGAAAGAAGCCCATCTCGCGCAGCTTTTGGGAGACAAAGGCTTTGACCTCTCTGGGGTCAAAATCGCCGGAGAAGGTCATGTCGTCGCAGTAGCGGGTATAGCGGATGGAGCGGGAGCGGCACCATGCGCCTACCTCTTCGTCGAATTGTGCCATGATGATATTGGTGATGGCCGGGGAACTGGGCGCGCCCTGAGGCAGTGCATCCCGGCGGTAGCAGAGCATGGTCAGCAGGATGCGCAGCGGCTCGGCGTAGATCTCCGGCGGGAATGCCTTGTCCTTGACTGTGGAGTATAGAATACTGTCAAAGAAATGCCGGATATCCAGCTTTAAAATCCCGGACTGGCCTGCGTGGGGCGCGGCATTGCGCAGGGTGCTTGCGCCATAGCGGTAGGCTGAGGCATAGCGGGAAATAGGCATGGGGAGCAGCAGGAGCTGAGTAATGCGCCGCTGAATGTGCTTGAGAATGGGATCGGGCACAGAGAGTTCCCGAACGCCGCCATCCTGTTTGGGAAGCTGGACCTTGTGGTAGTGTGTTTCCACAGTGTTGCTCACGCCGTACAAGGTCTTGGCGGGAATCCCTAAATCACGCACAAGGGAGGAGAGCTCCCGATAGACGATCAAAAAGCTCTCCTCCCTTCTTTGCCTGTCCAGCGATACAAATGTGCATGGGGAAGCGTGCAGCGGTATCATGAAGCACATCGGCGATGTGCGGTAATACCGCCAGCGCTTTCTCCTGAGCGCAGCGAATACGATGGAATCCATAAACCCGGCCGCGACACGCGGACGAGGTCCAAATCCGGACAAAAACTATCGCTTTCCAGGGCAGAAAATAGCAATACGTGATGTTATGAGATATTATAACAGGCATTTTAAGACTGTCAAGCAGGCGGGGGAAAAGCGGTTGTCCTGGTGGTGGGGCTGTGTTATACTGAGCGCAGCAAAGGGAAAACTGATACATACCTGCGTGGAAAGAGAGCGCCTCTCCCCTGCTCTGCTTTCCTGGGAAAGGAGGCGCTGCTATGAACGGTTCTCCCAAAACTCTGCTCAAGAAAGTTCCCGTAGGAATGCGTACTATTAAGACAGCTCTGGCGGTGACCCTCTCCCTGATGGTGGTGGAATATTACGGAGCCAGCACCGCGAAAGTGGTGTTCGCCACCATTGGTGCCATCTCCGCGGTAGGCCCCACCTTTACCGCCTCCCTGCTGGCCTGCATGACGCAGATCTGTGGGGTGACAGTGGGAGCGCTGCTGGCTATGGCGCTGATGGCGCTCCACCCGCCTGGAATTGTGGGTGTAGGGATTGGTATTATAGTGATCATCACCAGCTATCACCACTTAAAATTGAAGTTGGTGCCGGTACTGCCCTGCCTGGTGCTGGTCAATATCTGTCTCAACCCCCAGGTGGAGGCCGTTTCCTATTCCCTGGGGCGCATCTGGGATACCGCCATCGGGCTGGCCATTGGAATGCTGGTGAATACTCTGATCTTCCCCTATGACAACAGCCGAACAATTCGTCAGATGATGGAGAGTCTGGATGACGATCTGATCCGCATCCTGGAGGATTTGTTCGATGGGGATGACTATCTGCCCAACGCGGATGATCTGGAAAAGAAAGTGGATGCCTTGGAGGGACAGCTGGCGATTTTTTCTCAGCAGCGGCTGCTGCGGCGCAAGCGGCAAAAGCGGGAGATCCAGCGGCTCTCCACCTGTGAGGATACAGCTCAGGCTCTGATGGTAGAGCTGGCGGCATTGTGCAGCATGCCTGCGGTAGGCCGGCTCAATCCGGAGAACCGGCAGGCGCTGCTGGCTCTGGGAGCAAAGGTCAGCCGGGAGACACCGGTTGGTGAGACGACAGAAGATGTGGTGTCCAACTACCACGTATCCCAGGTGCTCCGTCTGAGGCAGAAGCTGAAAGGGCAGCTGGCGGGGAGGCGTAGATGAGATAGGATTTGGTGTCTGTGAACCCAATAACATAAATATAATTTATTGTTAAAAGCGTACAGTTTTGTTATAAGTTAAAAGGGCCTTGAAATCAGATGATTTCAAGGCCCTTTTATAAACCTTATTGCTGGATGCGCTGTTATATTTTTAGGCGTCCATACATTCAACAAACTGAATGAGCATTACAGCAACCTGAGCCCGAGTAGCGGTATTCTGAGGAGCCAGAGAGCTACCGCTCATGCCGGAGATAATCCCGTTATCCACGGCCCAGGCAAGCGCTTCAACAGCCCAATCGCTGACAGCGTTGGCATCAGCATAACCGGTGAGATTCTTGCTGGTGCTGGGGCTGCCTGCGGCGCGCCAAAGCATTACGGCGAGTTGCTCGCGAGTGATGGAACCGTTGGGGGCAGAACCGTCAGAAACGCCGTTGATCATAGCCCACTGCTGGCTGGGAGCATACCAGGGGTTACCACCGCTGGTGTTGGCACCATTGTAGGCGGCCAGTACGGTCCAGATCATTGCTCGGCTCATGGAGGTGTCAGGAGCAAAAGTGGTATCAGAAGTGCCGGTCATGAGGCCTTCCTCGATTACAAACTCCACGGCGTCAGCGTACCAAGCATTGGAATTCACATCGGTAAAGTTGTCCAGAGCAGAGCTCTCGGCGGCCTTGAAGGTGGCTTTGATAGTGATCTGGCTTCCAGGCATGGTAAAGGTGTACTTGCCGTTGCCTTTATTGGCCAACTTTACCGTGTTGCCGTTCTTGTCGGTGACAACCAGGGTATCCAGTTCATAGCCGTCGTTGGGTTTCGCGGTGATGGTCACAGTGTCACCCTTATCGGCACGGCCGGGAGTTACAGTAATTTTGCCGCCAGTGACCTTATTCACATTAACAAGATAGTCGCCGGAGGTGCTGCCCTGGTCAATGTAGGTCCACCGGGCGGTAAAGATGGTATTAGAAGTGATGGTCACTTCCTCACCGACATTGTACAGTTTATTGCCATCATACCAACCCAAGAATGCATAGCCGTTCTTTTCAATAGCATCGGGAAGCTTGATGGTGGTTTCAGTACCAACATTTACTGTAAATTCCTCGGTAGCCTCACTCCCGGAAAGATCTGCAGTACCGCTCCAGCTGTCGTTGCGGAACTCATAGATGCCGTTGCCGTTAAAGGTGTTATTGTGCAGAATTAGATTACTTAAATTACCTGCAGCACCGCCCCAATCAGCAGTCACACGAATACCGTAGGATTCATCCTCCATCATGAAGATGTTGTTGGAAATCTCAGCGGTGGTAACAGGTTTGTTATAGATGCCGATAGCCAGATCGTCCCCCAGAGACTCGAAGGTGTTTCCGGTAATTTTATAGTCGCCGCCAATTACAAACCGAGTACCGTAAAGGCTCTCATCAAATGTATTGCCATCTACGACCAGACCGTTCAGATTGGTAGCATTGACCACTCTGCCGCTCGCTCCGTCCACTCCGTTGAACACATTGTTCTTCATGATGCCGCTAGCCTGGATGTTAAACATAAACCAGCTGCCCAGGTTGAATACGTTGTCCTGGATATCCAGTTCGCACACGCCGCCCTGGCCCAGCACATAATAGGTGACATTATCGTTGTTGCCCAGCACACTATTGACGGTGCAGTTCTTCATGGTCACCTTGCTGTCAGCAACTGCGTTGCCGGTGCCGTCGACGCGGATGATGGGAGCGACGATATCAGCCCCGTAAGAGGCAGTAAAGGTCAGATTCTCAAATTTGACCTGAGTCCCGCTCCCAACCTTAATCCGGGAGTCATTTTCAGTAGACTGATTATTGTAGGCCACAATGGTGGTGGTTTCTTGGCTGGCGCCGACAATGGTCACATTCTTGTTGAGTGTGATGTTGCTGTTCAGCGTATATTCGTCAGCAGCCAGGATAATGGTGGAATTATCCTCGGCGTTGTCAATGGCATCCTGCAGAGAAGAGACGAACCTGTAATAGGTGGGAGTACCGCTCTCATTGACAACGGTGATCTTCGCGCTGTCTTTTACAGTGGATTCGGGCACAAAATAAACCGGTGCGAGGATATTGTCCCCCACTGCAACAAATGTGTTGTTACCATCAGTTACTGTAATTGCCACATTAGCTGCATCAGCACGCTGGACATCGCCAGCATCTGCATAGATGAAGTCCACGCCTACCAGGGTAGCATTGGTCATATCCAGGGAGGCGCCGGGGGCACTGCTGATATTTTTGCCAAAGCCCACATTGATGCTGTTCTTGCTATTCCCGGAGAGGTCAATGGTACCGACAGCAGTTACAGTGGAGGCGTTTACGTTGATACCGCTCTTGGTATTGTTCGTGGCGGTTACGTTTTCCAGCCGACCATTTGTAGCCGTATAGAACTGGATACCGTAACCACTCTTGTTGCAGCCATCCACCTTAACATTCTGGATGGTGGTATTATCGGCAGTAACAGTAATGACATCACCGCTAAATGTTTCGGAGGCCTGGATAGTAAAATTATTGCCGTTGATGGTGACAGAAGTATTAATTACCAGGGGGCTGGAGAGCTCGATGTCGCCCTCCAACGCGATGATATCGCCGGTTGCAGCTTTGTCTAGGGCATCACGCAGTGTCTGCTCATTGTTCACCTTGGTCGTGAGCAGATCCTCAACCATCTCATCATAGCCTTTGATGGCCGCCTTGTCCTCGCTCGTCAGCTTGGCATTGGCAGCTTTGATGGAGTCCTCATCACCCTCCGCTACCTCATAGAGGAAGTTGGTGATATTGCTGACGTTCTCCAGCTTACCGGTCTTTGCCTGGAAAGCGGCCTCGATCGGATTACCGCCGGCACTGGTGGAGGTGACGGTAATGGCATCATCGTTACCATCAATGTCAATAGTCCCGCCGGCAGCAGCGCCGCCCCAGTTGTTGCTCATAGGCTTCTTACTGGTATCGCCTGTCACGTCTGTCCACTCAGCGCCAAAGGAAGATCGGGCATTGATGCTGGCACCCTCGCCCATATAGATGGAGACGTTCCCCTTGGCCTGAACGGTGAACGCATCATTGCGGCCCACGGTGCTGGACAGGGTACCGGTCAGCGCCAGCGGAGTAGTGTCATCAGTTCCGTAGATATTGCCATCATAGGCGTAGATGGCAGAGGCTCCGCTCTGAGAGTTGTTCATGATCTCGTTGTAACAATCACCGGTAACAGAACCGGAGATTGCAGCAATAGAAATGTCGCCATCCCATGTAAAAATGCCGAACCCACTTCCAGACCCGCCCCGAGCATAGATTCTGCCGGAGATATCGCCAGTGACAATGATACCAGTAGCAGCATTGATGCCACATCCCATGTGAGATGTCCCCAATTGAACATAAATTGTGCCACTGATGTCACCATTTATGCGAACGTTTCCACTCTGCGCAATAATACCAAACCCGTTTTTACCACCGCCAAATACAACTTTAATTTGACCGGTGATGCCCTTCTCAAATACAATATTTCCTGCATTTGAAACGATACCGCAAGTGTATTGATTGTCGCCATTGGGATTGTTCATGGTAACCTTGCCGGCCATAGGAGCGGTAAAAGTCAGATCATTTTTGGCATACAGGCCACGCCCTCTGGCGTTGTCAACAGTAATCTCGCCGGCAAACTGGGAAACGGTTAAAGCACCATCGGAGTAGATCACCCGCCAATCACGGTTGGCATTCTGTGTTCCAGTACCAGTCATGACGACCCTTGCCCCGGCAGCCATGTCCAGGGTAGAGCCGTCCTGCAAGGTAATCAGATAGATTTGAGCGTTGTTATCGCTGGTATAGGTGATATTTGCGGTCTCGGTCAGTTTCAAAGTGACCTTGTTCGTAAAGGTCACAGGCTGTTCCATGGTGATATTCCCGCTGACCTCAATGATAGAGCCTTCCACCGCAGTTTGAGCATTTTGAAGCTTTTCAAAGCTGTCCACCTGCACAGGTGAAACAGTCTGATCAGTTCCATCCGCAAACGCAGTTACAGGAAGAAGAGTTAGCAACATTGCTACCGCAAGAACAATGCTGCCAATGCGTGTCCGCATTTTTATCATTGATGTTTTCCTCCTTATTTTATAATGCGCCAAGGATTAAATTAGTGGGTTTCCTCCTTTCCTATCTAATGGAATTATTTACTACTTTAGATAAAAAATGCAAGATGATTCTCGAAGAAATTCCATGTTTTAAGCTCTTCTAGACAAAATAATTGCAAATTTTTCAAAATTTATTAACAGACAAAAGGGTCGCTACATGGATAAAACGCCGGTAAGCGCCCCATGATTGTTCTGTCGCTTGTTCGGTATTCCGTTTTTGCCCTGAAAGAGGAATTACCTATACGTTTACTGAGTATGCAGGTTAAGAATCTTTAAGATTCCCTACCGCAAATCGTTAAGCAACGCCTGCTATGATAATTTCAACAGCAGAAAAAGCTGCTTAATCCAAAACGGCAGGTGATTCCCATTCGAAACGTGCTTCAATACCTGGAGCGGGCCGCGTCTTTGTCGCCGGAGCGGACTGCCTGTGTGGATGAGACACACAGCCTCAGCTACCAGGAACTGTGCCATATCAGCCGGGCGGTGGGCGCCGCCCTGTCCCAGCGCATCCGACCCCGGCAGCCGGTAGCCATCTATATGGAAAAAGGCTGCGCCGCCCTGAGCGCCTTTTTTGGCGTAGTATACGCCGGCGGCTTCTACTCCTATTTTAACCCGGAACTGCCTGCGGCGCGGCTGCAGCAGATCCAATCCGTGCTGGGTGCATCCTGCGTGATCACCGATCAGGCCCACCGCAGTGTGATGGAAGAGATCTTCCCCGCCTCCTCCATCCTGCTGGTGGAGGAGCTGATGATCAGCCAGGAGGATCAGTCCCAGCTGGCGGCGATCCGTGCGGCGATGATCGACACCGACCCCCTCTATGTCAACTTTACCTCCGGCTCCACGGGGCTGCCCAAAGGAGTGCTGGTGAGCCACCGCTCGGTGCTGGATTTCATTGACGTCTTCACCGACGCGTTCTCCTTTACGCAGACGGACCGCATCGGCAATCAGGCTCCCTTTGATTTTGATGTGTCGGTCAAGGATATCTATGGAGCCTTGAAGGCTCAGGCTACCCTGGTTATCATTCCCCGGCGGCTCTTCTCCCGGCCGAAGGAGCTGCTGGACTTTTTGTGTGAGCACAAGGTCACCACCCTCGTCTGGGCGGTATCCGCCCTGTGCCTCATCAGCACCTTCCACGGTTTGGACTACCGTACCCCGGATACGGTGAGCAAGGTGCTCTTCAGCGGCGAGGTGATGCCGCTCAAGCATCTGAAAACCTGGATGGAGCACCTTCCCAAGGCTCAGTTTGTCAATCTCTATGGTCCCACCGAGATCACCTGCAACTGTACCCACCACATCCTGGACCGGGAGCGGGACTACCAGGGCGGTATCCCCATCGGCCGCCCCTTCCCCAACGAGGAGGTCTTCCTACTGGACGGAGAGGACCGGGAGATCCATGCGCCCGGTCAGGTGGGAGAGCTGTGCGTACGGGGTACGGCGCTGGCCCTTGGCTACTACCGCTCGCCCCAGCAGACGGCGGCCGCCTTTGTGCCTGACCCCCGCAACCCCGCTTACCCCGAGCTCATCTACCGCACCGGCGACCTGGGCCGGTATACCGAGGACGGAGAATTTATGTACAGTGGACGCAAGGACTTTCAGATTAAGCACCTGGGCCACCGGGTGGAGCTGGAGGAGATCGAGCGGGCCGTGTCCGCCCTGCCGGAGGTGGACCGCTGCTGCTGTGTCTACGAGGAGGAGCGGCAGAAGATCCACGCCTTCTATGTGGGCGGGGTAGAGGCGGCCCAGCTGCGCCGCCAAATAAAGGAGCAGCTTCCCTACTTCATGGTGCCCAGCACCCTGACGGCGGTAGAAAAGTTCCCGCTGACCAAAAATGGAAAGATCGACCGCAAAGAACTGCTGAAAGGAGGCGGAAAGCGTGGATAAAATAGAACTGCTGGAGCTGACCCGGCGCTTTCCCACCCCCTTCTATCTCTTTGATGGGGAGACGCTGGAGCGCCGGGTGGCCCACCTGCGGGAGGTCCTGCCCCGGGATACCGCCCTGTGCTATGCGGTGAAGGCCAACCCCTTCCTGGCCCGGGAGGTGAGCACTCTGGTAGAGCGGCTGGAGATCTGCTCCCCTGGGGAGTATGCCATCTGCCGCCAGCTTGGCCTGAAGCCGGAGCAGTATGTGATCTCCGGCGTATATAAGGATCCGCAGTGGATGGAGGAGCTGGCCAGCCGGGAAGATGTGGAGAAGATGATCTGCACCGTGGAGTCCATGGCCCAGTACCACCTGTTGTGCCAGGTGGCCCGGAAGTATGGACGGCAGCTGAAGCTGCTGCTGCGTCTGACCAGCGGCAGCCAGTTTGGACTGGAGCGGCAGGAGATCCACCAGATCCTGGCCCAGCCTGACCCCCAGATTGAGGTGCGGGGTATCCAGTATTTCTCCGGCACCCAAAAGACCTCGGTCAAGCGCCTGGGGCGGGAGCTGCGCATGCTGGAGGAGTTTCTCTCCTCCCTCCGGGACCAGTACGGTCCCATTCCGGAGCTGGAGCTGGGGCCGGGCTTCCCGGTATCCTACTTTACCGACGACGCGGAGCGGGATGAGGAGGTCCTCCTTCAGGCGGCCCAGCAGCTGGCCCAGCTGTCTTTTCCCGGAAAGCTCACCCTGGAGCTGGGACGAAGCATCGCCGCCAGCTGCGGCACCTATATGACCCGGGTGGTGGACCGAAAGACCAATCAGAGTCAGCACTACGCCATTGTGGACGGCGGCATCCACCAGTTGGTCTACTTCGGCCAGAGTATGGCCATGCGTCGTCCCCAGGTGGAGCTTCTGCAGCCACGGGATGAAGACGGGGTGGAAAACTGGAACATCTGCGGCTCCCTGTGTACCGTCAATGACATCCTGGTCAAACAGCTCCCCCTCTCCCGGCTGGAGGTGGGGGATGTGTTGGCCTTCGGCAACGCGGGAGCCTACTGCATGACCGAGGGGATCAGCCTCTTTCTCAGCCGGGACCTGCCCGGCGTACTGCTGCGCCGCCCGGACGGACAGGTGCTCTGTCTGCGCAGTCCCGTTCAGACCTGTACCTGGAATACCCCAAATTATGAAAACAGAAAGCGAGACGATACCATGGAACAGCTGCTTGAAATTTTGAACGAGATCCAGCCCGATGTGGACTACCTCCACTGTGAGGAGCTCATTGACGGACACTATCTGGATTCCCTGGACATCCTCTCCCTGGTAGCGGAGATGGAGGATGCCTTTGACATCACCGTACCCACCGTGGAGATCATCCCGGAAAACTTCAACTCCGCCCAGCGCCTTTGGGAGATGATCCAGCGTCTGCGCGAGGAAGGATAAGATGCTCTCTTTCTCCTCCTACTTTTCCCCCGGATATCTGGCCCTCTACCTGCCGGCCGCCGTTTTGCTCTACGCCTTGGCGGGGCAGCGGGGCCGGCGGGCGGTTTTGCTGCTGTTTAGTTATGTGTGCTTCTGGGCGGTCAGCGGAAAACTGATCGCCTATTTGCTCCTGTCCACCCTCTCTATGTATCATACCGGGCTGTGGCTGGCCCACGACCAGGCCCGAACCAAAGAGCTTCTGGAGGAGACCCCCAAGGAGGAACGCCGGGCCCTTCGTGCCAGAGCGCAGACCAAGCAGCGCAGGATCCTGGCTCTGGGCCTTCTCTTCCAGCTGGGCATGCTGGTGGTGCTGAAGTATACCCCCTTCTTCCTCTCCAACTATAACGCCCTGCTGCAAGCCCTGTCCCTGCCTGTCACCCTGCGTATCCCTCACTTTCTGCTGCCCATCGGCATCTCCTTTTACACCATGCAGGCGGCCTCCTACCTCTTTGATGTCTACCGTCAAAAAGTGCCCGCCGACCGCAATCTCTTCCGTCTGGCCCTCTACCTCAGCTTTTTCCCCCTGTTGATGGAGGGACCCATCTGCCGCTATCAGCAGACTGCCCAGCAGCTGTGGGAGGCACCTCCCCTGCGCTACCAGAATTTTATGCTGGGGCTGCAGCGGATGAGCTACGGCCTGCTGAAGAAGATCCTGGTGGCCGACCGGCTCAACCTGTTTATCAAAACAGTCTTTGATCACTATGAGGATTATGACGGCCTGGTCATCGCCGTGGCCGCCGTGTGTTATACCATCCAGCTCTACATGGACTTCTCCGGAACCATGGACCTGGCGGTGGGAGCGGGACGAATCTTCGGTTTTCAGATTCCGGAAAACTTCCAGCGCCCCTTCTTCTCCCGTTCCATTCCGGAGTTCTGGCAGCGCTGGCATATCTCCCTGGGTACCTGGTTCAAGGACTACATCTTCTACCCCGTGTCCATGTCCAAGCCGCTGAAAAAGCTTACCACAAAGGCCCGCAAGCGTCTGGGCAGTCACTATGGCCCCCTGGTTGCCGGATCCATTGCTCTGCTTTGTGTATGGCTGTGCAACGGCCTGTGGCACGGAGCGGCGTGGAACTATGTCTTCTTTGGAATGTACCACTTTGTCCTGATCCTGATGGGCAATCTGACCGAGCCTCTGACGGTCCGGTGGACGGGGGCTCTGGGCATCTCCCGCACCAGCGTCCCCTATCGCGGCTTCCAGATGGTCCGCACTGGGATCCTGGTGTGCATCGGCGAGCTGTTTTTCCGGGCCAATGGACTGTACAACGGGCTGGCTATGTTTCATAAGATGGTCACCCAGTTTTCTCTGGCATGTATCCGCAGCGGGAGCCTGTTCCAGATGGGTATGCGGAAGAAGGATTTTCTGCTCGTGGCGGTTTTTCTGGTTGTGCTTGTGCTGGTGGGAATCGCCCAGGAGCGTGGCGTCCACCTTGGAACGCGCCTGCGGCAGTCGCCGGTTGCGCTGCGTGTGGCGGTTTACTACGCCGTCCTCCTGGCTTTGATCATCTTCGGCGCCTACGGTGCGGGCTATGTGCCGGTGGACCCCATCTATGCGGGATTTTAATTTCCTAGGAGGCGTTGCATGGGTTATTTCAAACGAGTGATTGCCTGGCTGCTCTTTTTTGCCGGGCTGATTGCCTTACTTTATATTGCATCTGGTATTTTTGCGCCAAAAGATAACACTGCGGAGGCGGGAATGGAGTATGCCCGGGTCAATGGCATCCTGGGGGAACCCCCGGACTCCATCGATATTCTGGTGATGGGGGACAGCGAATCGTACAACGGCTACTCCCCGCTGCTGATGTGGAAGGAGACGGGGTACACCAGCTATACCTGCGGCACCGACGCCCAGAAGCTTACCTACACCAGGACCATGCTGGAGCGGGCATTGGAGAAGCAGCATCCCAAGGTGGTCATCCTGGAGACACTGGCCATCTACCGGCCCATCAAGCTGGATAATGTGGTGCTGGAGGAGCTGTCCAGAGCCCTGCCGGTCTTTCGTTACCACGACCGCTGGAAGGACCTGAGCATGGATGATGTCACCCAGAAAGTCACCGCCACCCAGACCCATCCCTATAAAGGCCATGCCCACATCACCAAGGTGGTGCCCTGTGACAACGAGGAATACATGCATCCCACCGACAAGGTAGCATCCATTGCTCTGGTGAATCAGTATTACGTCAGAGCCATCAAGGAGCTGTGCGACCGCCACGGCGCGCAGCTGCTGCTGGTGAGCACCCCGAGCCCTGTCAACTGGAGCTATGAGCGGCACAACGGCATCCAGAAGTTTGCCGATGAGCTGGGCTGTACCTATGTGGATATGAATCTGGAGTCCGTGGGTATCGACTGGACAAAGGATACCTTTGATAAGGGAGATCACCTGAACCACTTCGGTGCGGTGAAGGCAACCAAGTTCTTGGCCGACTACCTGCAAAAGCAGGGTGGGCTTACCGACCACCGCGCAGACCCCGCATACAGCGACTGGAATCAGAAGTGGAAGGAACATGAGGAGCAGATTTCCAGGGGATAACGTGCAAATAGGTGGCTTGCCAGAGAATAAAAGTGCCGCGCCCTCCTGCGTTTGAACACGGAGAGCGCGGCATTGTGCGCAATATGACGAAAAGGATTGATTATTCCCAGTAAGCCAGCGTAGTGCCGACTCCCTCCTGCAGGGCCTTTCGATAGCAGCGGGTGGTTACGGCGAGATCCAAAATGCCGGTTCCGACTGCATTGAAGTAAATGATTTGATCATCGTTATCCCGGCCGCTCTTCTGGCCATCCAGAATCTGCCCCAGCTGAGCATAGATATCCTCATCTTTGATCAGGCCGTCTTTCCACATAAGTGCCACTGTGCTGATCATGCGGTGCTTGATAGTGTCCCAGTTGTCGACAACGATTTTGTCCGCCATCTTCACACAATCATATGTAAATTCATAATCCGCCATGTTCAGCATCAAGGCGCCCTTCTTGATCCACTCGGCCTGGACAATGGGCTCGTTGGCCAAGGTAACCGTGACAATGATGTCGCTCTTGCGGCAGCCTTCCTCTGGGTTTTCCACCGCGATCATCTCGACGCCGGGGTATTTGGCGCTCATTTCTTCCACAAACTTTTTCGAACTTTCCATACGGATATCATAGACGTAGACAGTATGGATGGAGGGGCGAACGATCAGTGCGGCCTCCAGCTGAGTACGGCCCTGTGCACCGGCACCGCAGATGGCCATTGCCTGAGCATCCTTGCGGGCGAGCAGCTTCATGGCCACGCCGCCGGATGCGCCCGTGCGCTTGGCGCTGACTTCTGTTCCGTCGGCTACGCAGACGGGGAGTTTGGTGTCCGGATCGTTGAGAATCACAGTTACACTGGCCCGAGGCAGACCCTTCTTATAGTTCTGAGGTCCGCTGCCGATCCACTTGATGCCGGCCATATTGTATTCGCCGCCGATATATCCAGGCATAGCATTGATACGGCCCAGCACATTCTCGTCCTCCGGAGTGGAGCCCCAACGCATCACGCACTTGCCGGGAACCAACACGTCGCCCTGTTCCACCAGAACATAGGCACGCTCTACATCGTGAATTGCTGCCTGCATATCTCCGGCTCCGAGCCGGTCCATATCCGCATTATTCAGAAATAAAAGATTGACGCTCATGATGCTGCCTCCGTTTTCCTTTCGCCCATCAACAGGGGCTGGGTTTCTTTCTTGCCTGTCTCAAAGTAGTGAGCAACCTGCTCTAAGGTCATTTCCTGAATGCCGAGATTGACGGCGTTGCGGCCCTCACCCCGGAAGTCTCTTTGATAGATGGTGGATGTCAGGGTAATGACGGAATCAATGTCGGGGGTGGACACACCTGCGATGTGTCCAAGCTCTGAAATAGGAACAAGACTCATGGGGACATCCTCGGTTACATATCTGGCCTGGATGGTGTGGGGAGCTTGAATGTCGCCGTAGGCCTGATTATGCTGGAGAAGCTGGTAAAGATCATCCCCATAGGTGTCATAAGACTGGCGCAGCCACTCTTCGGCACTTAGTACCTCAACACCGAAAGCGTGGGCTACTGCCATCCGCTCCCGGTCCACAGCTTTTACCAATACGGCCACCGAAGGAGTGATTCCGTCCCAATAGTAGCGGTAACCGTTTTTGTCATTTTCGATCCGACCGATATTCAGAAGAATGGGGGATGGATGAAACAGTGCGCCGATGTTGGACAAGCTGGTTTCAAGACAATTTTTTGCCGCTTGAAATTGGGGATAGTAGGGATGGAGTGCGTCCAGCACCTCCTGGGTGCGGTTTGCGGGAAATGCACCCAGATCCACTTCTTTCTTTACCCCGTATATTTCCGCCTTGTTGTCTCCTACTTTTCGGCAGGAATAGATGAGGGTTTGTGTTTCTGCCACGATGATATCTTTGTGACAGCCCTCTTTCTGGATCACCTCTAAAAATTCCAGAGCTCCGCCTGTGCGGCCGGGGTTGAGCACGATGATCTGCCCATCCTGAAGCACAGGGGCACAGGAGCGGGCGATAATACGATGGGTAAACGAAGGGGTGACTACCATGATCAGCCGAACGCCGGAAATTGCTTCTGATACATCCGAGGTGACCATATTCAGGGTTTGGAAGCTGGTCTTCTCTTCTAAGACAAGCTCAATGCCGCCCGCGCTTTTAATTCCTTCCAAGTACTCCGGGAACAAATCACATAGGTTGACCTTTGCACCGCAGCTGGCCAGATAGCCGGCAATTGCAGTGCCGCCATTACCGGCTCCAATTACAGCAACTGTTTCTTCCACATGTCACTCCTCCAATCTTTTATTACACGTGGATCAATTTCTATGAGCAGATCAACTAGCAAGTTTACCGCTGTTGTTTTTTGAAATTCCGATTCCAGAACAGGACTCGCAGCAGCAGGATAATTGCGATGGAGCCTGCACAGAAGATCAGACCAGTATTCAAAGCACCAAAGCTTTGGATGATATAAGGATATGCCGTGGTGACCAGTCCGCCGCCGATAAAGGGGCTCATGAGCGGACAGTCCAGAGCATAGATGGTTCCAGCCTCAGTTTCCATTTTGGGGTCGGCAGTGCGAAGAAGCATATAGCCGACAGCGGCAACACCGGTGAACGCACCAAAGCGAATGATACCCTGCTCAAACCAACAGTCCTGGAAGATCCGGGGGCTCAGCCAGAAGAACCAGAGCACCATCAGAGCAATGATTACAACAGAACCGATCAGCAGAGGAGCCCAGTAAGCCAGCACCACAGGGATCTTGATGGAAGCCATTGCACCGACAACCAGAATTTCAAGCGCCATTCCCTGAATACGCTGGAAAATGTTTCGATCCAGCAGGTCCCGCAACGAGGTGCGCTGCATAATCGCATTCAGCAGCCAACCACCGATCATGGCGAAGGGGAACAGAGGCAGACCGGAGTAACCAAAGATCTGAGCAAAGCCCCACACGATGATACGGCCGATGAGAATGGAAATGCCGATAATGCCAAGGTGGAAGGCGAAGGGCTCTACCACGTCCTGGCTGATGGTCATATGAGCAGCAGGCTCGCGCGCTCCCTCAGGGAATACTTCTTTGGTAGTTCCGCCCGTGGCAGGTTCAGTCAGCACCTTGGTATATTTCTTGCGAACGCCGTAGTTAATGATGATCATGCCGCCGAAAATACCGCACAGCAGACCAATGGTCGCTGTGGTCATAGCCAAGTCGGCGCCGTCAGCCCAGTTCAGCTGCTCTTTGAAGACACTGGCCATGCCGCCGGCGGTGCCATGTCCTCCGGCAAAACCGATTTCAAACAGAGATCCAAAGAGAGGATTTACGCCAAACACAGGAGTAAACAGCACCGCACAAAGCAGACTGGCCACACCTACCTGCATGAAGCTGTTGGACCATAACCAGCCCAAACCAGCAGCGGCATCGTGAAAAACTTCTTTGCCGGATTCCTACTTTTTAACGCCAAGAAGCATACAGGCAAATACCACGGTAATCATGTGAGTTGGCAATGTCCCGATTGAAGATATCATATCTTGGGGGATTACTCCGAGTGCGTATGGGCCAAGAGCCAAGCCTATCAGTCCGGCCAGCAAAGAGGCGGGGATGAAAGCTTTCCGTAACAGAGGAACCTTTAACCGGATCAGTGTAGCTACTACCAACAACAGTCCCACAATCGCTACATAGTAGAGGAGATTGCCCATTGTTGAACTGGAGATATTTTCTACAGGTATCATGGTATGATTTCTCCCTTCTTTTGAGTGCGGAGTGTTAGTCAACCAAAGTGAAGGCTGCTAGTAATCTTTCTGATATGAGGGGGGCAGATCCTGATGCAAGGAAACAATACTTTGGTACTCTCCTCCTTCTAGAAAAAATTTTCTTTTTTGTTTGGCCAAACAAGAAGAATATTCTTCTTTAACGCAATCATATCACAAAAAAATATTTTTGCAAGCATCTTGAAATAAAAAAATAAATTTTTTCTTTTTGAATTCTATGTTTTGCACAATTCTGGATTGTTCGACTAAAAACGAAATATATGTGGTTTTTTTGTCAGTCTATGCTATAATTAAATGCAAGAATCTCTATCTTTACGGGGAAGTTCCCGAGAAAAGAGGTATTTAGGATGCAGGAATTGTTAGAGCGGATTATGAAAGAACAAGATTCTTTTCCCGCCGCACAAAAGCAAGTTGCAGCCTACGTAGTAGATAACTATTATCAGATTCCATTTCTCTCCATTACTGCACTGGCCAGAAATATTGGGGTTAGCGATACCACAATCATAAAGTTCTGCAATCAACTGGGGTTTTCAGGGTTTGGTGACTTTAAAAAGGTTTTTTCTGATTATGTCCATTCTGAGCTGACGATGTACAACAAGATTTCGCGCAGCAGTTTGTCGCCTCACTCCGAGCATTCTCCCTTTTCGGAAGTTTTAGAGGAGGATACGGCTAATATTCAGTCTACTTTGACGAATCCCATCAATCTGGACAACATGGATCACCTGATTCAAATGATTCAGTCAGCAAAGGGGATCTATGCATTAGGTGGTCGATCGTCCTCTGCGTTAGCGGAGCATCTGGCCAGTACGCTGCGCTATCTGGGACTGCAGGTACATACTATGACGGGCGGTGTAGGAGACTATTTAGACCAAATTTCTACGATTAGCACCGAAAATCTGGTTATTGCCTTCTGCTTCCCACGATATACCAAATTGATTGTAGACTCGTTGCGTGATCTGCATGAAAAAGGTATTCCAATTGTCCTGATTACAGATACAGGACTTTCTCCGGCCTACCCATATGCAGATCTAGTATTCCATTGCTCGGTTACGTCTAGTGCGTATTTCCCGTGCTATGCCAGTTGTATGTCTCTAATCAACGCTATTTGCCGCGGAGCGGGTGCGGCCCTCAATCCCAATGCGTCTCTCCATGTGCGGGATTTGGAAAAGCAACTGTTGGAACGGGGTATTTTCCTATAATAGCTGAGTTCATCACCAATGAATTTTTGATAGGCTTCTCTGAATAGAAAAAATCTCCTGGTTTCCGTTGTTTATGGGGAAACTAGGAGATTTTTAACTTTGAGATACAGGAAAAAGTATAGTGTGTTCCAAGTCATTTAGCATCAGAATGGCGCTGCTCCCTGGACAATACACCGCCTTTGTTGGTATCATACGGTTGAGAATGCTCCAAGTGGAGTGCAGACCCGTTTTGCCAATAACGAGAATCAGCTTATCTCGATTTACAGGAGGATATCTTATGCTGTTAGGTGTTGACTATTACCCGGAACAGTGGGACAGCGCCATTATGGAGGCGGATATGGACCGCATCCTGGAGCTGGGGTGCAACGTGATCCGGATCGGCGAATTTGCCTGGCACCACATGGAGCCAGAGGAGGGGAAGTTTGACTTTTCCTACTTTGACGGGGTCATTGATATGGCCAAGAGGAAAGGTCTTCAGATCATTTTCGGTACCCCCACCGCCACGCCCCCTGCTTGGCTGATCCGCAAGCACCCAGATACCCTCTCCCAGTTCCCTGACGGATCCTCCCGGGCCTTCGGCGGCCGCCATACCTTCTGTTACAGCAGCCTGCCCTACTGGGAGCACTGCACCAGGATTGTCACAGAGCTGGCCCGGCACTACAAGGATGAAAAGGCCATTGTGGCATGGCAGATTGACAACGAGCTGGGCCACGAGGGCAGCGACCAGTGCTGGTGTCCCCGGTGCCGTGCCAAGTTCCAGAACTTCCTGAGTGAGAAATTTAGGGGCGATATTCGGGCCCTCAATGAGACCTATGGCACCACCTTCTGGAGCCAGGAGTACAACTCTTTTGCTGAAATTCCCCTGCCCACCCCCACGATTGCCACCCATAACCCTGCCCTGCGTCTGGACTGGGAGCGCTTTTGCAGCTGGAACATCCGCTCCTTTGCCGCTTTCCAGGCCAAACTGCTCCATGAGATCATTCCTGGAGCTGTGGTGATGCACGACTTTCCCGGCGGCGGGCTGGGCAAGCGAGTGGATTATTCCGGTGTGGCTCAGGAGCTGGATCGAGTGGCCTATAATAACTACCCGGTCTGGGGTGGTCAGAAGGAGCCCCTGTCTCCCGGCGAGATCGCCTTCGGCTTGGACTACATCCGGGGACTGAGAGGGGAAAACTTCTGGATTACCGAGGCTATCATGGGAGCCCAGGGCCATGATATCACCGGATTTCTGCCCCGGCCCAACCAGGCCAAGCTGTGGAGCTGGCAGGGAATGGCCCACGGCTGCGAGGGGCTGATGTACTTCCGCTACCGGGGAGCCACCAAGGGAGCTGAGCAGTTCTGCTACGGAATTCTGGATGCGGACAATGTCCCCCGCCGACGCTTCTTTGAGGTGCAGAGTTTCTTCCGGGAAGTTCGTCCCTATGAGCAGGTCCTCACTACTCCTGTCCACAGCGATGTGGCCATCCTCTACGACTTTGATGCCCTGGCCTCCTTCCGGATCCAGCAGCAGAGCTGCCTGCTGGACTGTGAGCGGGAGATGAAGCGGCTGCACAGCTGTCTGTTCCGGGTGGGCCAGAGTGTGGACGTTATCCCCGCCAGCCGGGACTTCTCCCATTGCAAACTGGTGCTGGTGCCCAATCTGATCGTCACCGATCCCGACTTTGCCGCCCGGCTGAAGGCCTATGTAGCCAGAGGCGGCGTGGCGGTGGTGACCTACCGCACGGCGGTGAAGGACCGGGACAACAATCTGGTTTTTGGCAAGACCATCCCTGTGGACTGCGGTGACCTGCTGGGCCTGTATGTGGAGGAGACCGAGAGTGTTCAGGCGTATGACTGCATCCCCCTTGCCGGGGAGAAGGGCAGCGGTACTGCCGGTATCTTCCGGGATATGGTGGTACCCCAGGGAGCCCAGGTCCTGTGGCGCTATGATGATCCCTTCTACCGCTCCTACGCAGCCATCACCCGCAATGCCTACGGGCAGGGTGCGGCTTACTATCTGGGAACTACCCCCGACCAGGCCACCCTGGACCAGGTGCTTGGGCAGGCCATGGAGGAAGTTGGTTTGCAGCGGCTGGACCTGCCCGAGGGCGTGGAGTCGGTACTCCGGGGCGAAGGGGACAGCCAGGTTCGTATCCTTCTCAACCACAACGAGGTTCCTGTCCATGCCCTGGGACAGGAGCTGGCCCCCTTCCAGGTCAAGGTTCTTCCTGTGACATAACTGACCGGAAAATGCGGGCGTATGTTGTTTTGGTGTCCTTGATTAGAAGGCGTTGCAAGGGAAAACGGCTTGTGATACACTGAATCAAAAGGCAAAACAGCCCAAAAAGGAGCGATACCATACCATGAAACGCAGTGAGATTAACGCCGCTTTGAAAGAGATGGAGCAGATGGTGAAGGAGTACCGCTTCGCCCTGCCACCCTTCTGTGACTTTACTCCGGAGCAGTGGCAGGAAAAGGGCCACGACTACGATGAGATTCGGGACAATATGCTGGGTTGGGACATCACCGACTACGGCATGGGCAACTTTGATAAGATGGGTTTCTCTCTCATCACCATCCGCAACGGCAACCTGAAGATGGACAAGTACACCAAGACCTATGCAGAGAAGCTGCTGTACATCAAGGAGGAACAGTACTCCCCCATGCACTTCCACTGGTCCAAGATGGAGGATATCATCAACCGGGGCGGCGGCAACGTGCTCATCCGGGTGTATAACTCCACCCCTGATGAGGAGCTGGACAAGGAGTCTGAGGTCCATGTCCACGTGGACGGCCGGGAAATGGTGGTTCCCGCGGGCAGCCAGGTCCGGCTGACCCCCGGTGAGAGCATCACCATCTACCCCTACCTCTACCACGACTTTGAGGTGGAGCTCGGCTCCGGGCCTGTGCTGCTAGGGGAGGTGAGCCAGTGTAACGACGACAACACCGACAACCGTTTCTACGAGAAGCTGGGCCGCTTCCCCGCCATCGAGGAGGACGAGCCCCCCTACCGCCTGTTGTGTAATGAGTATCCCGCCGCCAAGGACTGAAAAAGAAACCGTGGAGACCGCAAAAAGCGATCTCCACGGTTTTTTCATGTTTACCAAGCGGTAAGGATTTCCAGCAGAGCGCCATACAGGTCATGGTCCAGCTCCATGGCGTTGAGCTGACCCAGCAGCACAGGAATGCGGGATTCTTTGGCAATGCGGCGGTAGATCTCATCCTTCAGATCGAAGGAGATCTCTGCCTGATCTAGGAAGCGGAAGCACCGCTCTGTGGTATCGTTGTCCATCTTCCGGTGCTCCAGACCCAGAGAGATCTCCAGCCCGGTTTCCACGGGGACATCTTCCACCGTAACGGTGAGGATACGGCGGAAGGAATCGTAGGAGCTCTGGGCGGATGCCGCAGTTTCGCCCACCTTAACCTCCACCGCTCCGGCGGCATCCGCAAAGCCAGTCAGCTCTACGGTGAAGCTGCGCTTGCTGGGGATGAGGCTCCGTTCTCCCTGGGCGGGATGGACGGTGAATACGGCCCGGCCGTCCGCCTCCCGGTAGGTCATGGGGGTGGTGACACATACCCCATTGAGATAGGCCTGTGTGGCGTTGTCGTCCTCATAGAGGGTAAAGTCTCCGTCCGCTCCGGCGAACACCTTGATGCGGAGGGAGGTGGGATTGGAGGCCGCCTGGGTGCCCGAGATCTCGTCAGTGAGAGGCAGAATGGCTCCGGCGGGAGCCAACACGGGGATGCTGTCCAGACTGCGGTACAGGTCCAGTGTCCGTCCGCCGGCGTACACCATGCCGGTGTACAGGTCGTACCAAGTCCCCTCCGGCAGCCAGGTGGGCACCTTGGCCACGTTCAGTCCCTGAATGCGGGGCGTAGTAACAGGGGTGGCCATCAGCTGGGTGCCGAAGCAGTATTGGGTCTTATATTGGTAGGATTCCTCCGCCTCGCTCCAGCGGTAGTAGAGAGGCTCCACCAGGGGGAGGCCCTCCTTCCAGGCGCGGTAGTTCATGGTGTACAGATAGGGCACCAGACGGTGGCGCTCCTGAAGCGCCTGCGTCATCGCCTGCCGTGACTCTTCCTTGTAGCGCCAGGGCTCTTTGCCCTGGAAGGGGCTGTTGGAGGCGTGGAGCCGGTTGATGGGGGAGAACACGCCCAGCTGTCCCCAGCGGGTGACCAGCTCATCGTTGCGGTAGCCGTGCATGTGGCCGCCGATATCGTGGCTCCACCAGCCGTAACCGATGTTGGAGGCGTTGGCGGTAAAGTAGGGCTGGAAGTTCAGAGACTCCCAGGTAACAATGGTGTCTCCGGAAAAGCCTACGGGGTAGCGGTGGCTGCCCGGACCGGCGTAGCGGGAGAAGGTGAGGGGGCGCTTGCCGTCCCGGCCGCTGTCCAGGAAGTGGTAGTGGTTCAGGATCCAAAGGGGATCCAGCCCCTCCACCTTGCACAAGCTTCCCTGCTGCCAGTCGATCCACCAGAAGTCCACGCCCTGCTCCTCCAAGGGATGGTGGAGGTACTTGAAATAAGCCTCCAAAAACTTGGGGTCGGCGGGGTCGCAGGCCACCGGGTCCTCCGCCTGCCAGTCCGCCCCCATCTCCTTGGCCATGGGCAGATACTGCTCCTCATGGGCCTGCACGCCCTCGGCGGGGTGTACATTCAGGGTCACCTTCATGCCGCGGCGGTGCAGCTCCTCCAGCAGTGCGGGCGGGTCGGGGAAAAGCTCCCGGTTCCAGGTGTAGCCTGTCCAGCCGCTGCCGTACTTGGGGTCGATGTCCACCAGGTGCCAGTCCATGTCGATGACCCCCACGGTGAAGGGGATGTTTTCCTGCTGGAAGCGGTCCATCAGCTTCAGATAGCTGTCCTGAGTATAGCGGTAGTAGCGGCTCCACCAGTTGCCCAGAGCAAAGCGGGGCAGCATGGGGGCAGAGCCGCACAGATGGTAAAAGTCCTGAAGAGCCTGGGTATAGTCGTGTCCATAGCCCCAGAAGTACAGGTCCTGGATGCCCTTTTTTCGGGGCTCCAGCCAGCCGTCCTCCAGCAAAATCTGAGAGGAACTGTCATCCAGCACGGCAAAGCCGTTGCGGGAGAGAATACCGCTCTCCAGAGGAATGGCGCCGTTGGCCTCGTCCAGAGTGCGGGCGGTGCCGCCCAGGTCGCTGGCCTTCTGGCCGTAGCGCCAGATGCTGTGGTATTGGGTGAGGCCGCCCTTCACCTGAATTCTCAGACCCTGGGGAGAGAACGGCTTTTCGTTATACACCAGGTGCACGCGGTCGGTGTGAATCTCCAACTGTCCATCCTGGTGCAGTACCCGAAAATTGGTTTTGGGGAAATCCCGGTGGAGGACGGTCTGGGTGGGCCGGTCCTCAAAGACTCCGTCGGGGCTGTACTCCAGGCGCAGCAGGCCCTGGGTGAGCACCGTGATGCGGTAGTGCTGCCCGGCGACAATGTTCTCTGGGCAGGTAGCGGGCGTGGTTTGGATATGGTAGATGGGATTCAAGACAGATACCCCCTTATTGTTTTTCCACTGGTTATTGGTTATGACCGCATTGTACATATTCTGGAAGTAAAAGTCCAGAGGGGAAGCCATCCTTACAGCGGTGCTTTTTGCCAAAGGCAGTACCTATAACGTGGTTCGGATTTCCAGCGGATGAAACAAAAAGGAGCCCCGGACTTAAATTGGTCCGGAGCTCCTGATAAAGTATGTAAGAATGGTTACTGCTTGTGGTCTTCCGTCATGTATTTCCGGTAGCCTGGGTCGATGTTATAGCGCTTGAGGGACCACTTGTGGAAGACGATCTGCAGGAAGTAGAGGATCACCACACCCAGCGGCAGCAGCACGAAGGGAGTGACCTGAGTAAAGCCATAGATCAGATACATCACGGCGATCACGCCGCCCACAGTAAGGGCGTAAGGCAGCTGGGTGCCGACGTGGTCGATGTGGTCCGCGCCGGAGAAGATGGAGGCCATGACGGTAGTGTCGGACACAGGAGAGGCGTGGTCGCCCAGGATGGCGCCGGAGAGGACCGCGCCGCACATGCCAGCAGCGAAGTTCACGTCGCCGGTGATGGCGTAGCCGAGCTGAATGGCCAGCGGGGTCATGATGGCCATGGTGCCCCAGGAGGTGCCGGTGGCAAAGGCGATGATGATGGAGCAGACCAGAACCAGAACGGGGAGCAGGCCCACGGGCACGCTGCCGCCTACGGTGGCGGCTACAAAGTCGCCCAGACCCATGCTCTTGGTCACTGCGGCCAGAGACCAAGCCATGACCAGGATCGCGCCGGTGAGGGACATCAGCTTAAAGCCGTCCACGATGGTGCTCATGGTGTCTTCGAAGGTGAGGATCTTGGAGAACAGCGCCACAGTGATGCCGGTCACTGCCATGCCGAAGGAGCCCCAGTACAGAGCCAGCTGAGCGTCGCAGGCATCTAGAATGGACATGAAATCTGTGCCCGCCCGGTCGGGGTTGGTCATGCCGGTGTAGATGATGCCGAAGATAATGATGGCAAAGGTGACCACGATGGGCAGCACGAAGGAGCGGATCATAGGCTTGGTGCGCTTGGGCTCGCCCAGCTCATGGCCTACGTTCAGCATGGGGTGGGCGTTGGTCTTGGTGAACTGGCCGGTGGTAAGGGCGCGGACCTCAGCCTTGAGTATGGGGCCGTAGTCCCGGCCGGTGTACATAAGCATACCCACAAAGAGCAGGGTAAAGATGGAGTACATGTTGAAGGGCAGGCTCTTGATGTAGGCGCCCATGGGGGTGATGCTGTCGATGCCGGCGGCATCCAGGCCCTGACTGATCATGCCGATCTGGTAAGCGATCCAGTCGGAGATGAAGAACGCGGCGGCAGGAGCGGCGGTGGAGTCCAGCACATAGGAGAACTTTTCGGAAGAAATCTTGTAGTCTTTGCAGATATCACGGAACACGTTGCCGTCCACGGCGGCCACCAGGCAGTCGTTGACCGAGCACAGCATGCCCAGACCCCAGGTTCCCAGACAGACCGAGCGTCTCTTTTTGAATCTGCGCTTGGCGGCTTCAGCCAGAGCCAGGCTGCCGCCCAGTCGCCAGATAAAGGAAATGCCCACGCCCATAAACAGGGTGAAGAGGAGCAGGATCACATTGTCTGCCATGTTGGTGGCGATCTGCTCCAGAGCCAGGGCGGCGCCGGCAAAGGGGTTCCAGTTGCTCATGATCAGCGTACCGGCAAACAGGCCGGCAAACATAGAGAGCAGCACCTGCTTGGTGGCAAAACACAGAAGAATAGCCACAAGAGGTGGGATCAATGCCAGGATGCCATAGTTGGTGTCCATACGAGTTCCTCCTTTTTTGAAATTCCATGCCTAAAAAAACAGCAAATTTCGTGCCAATTCTTTTGCCAGGGGGAGACGGGAAAAAGAGAAACTCGGCTTTTTGTGTGAAATATTCGAAAAAAACACTGCGTCCGTTCCTCCTGTGGGGTGGAACGGACGCAAGAAAATAAAAATAAAGTGGTTCAACTTTGTACAAAAAGGAGCAAAAACCAGCTATGATGAAATGGCATTTTTGCCATGCGGGATTGCCATGTCACAGGATGTCATGACAACTCGTGACAATAAATCAGTTTTTTCCGCTCAGCTGATACTGGTCCAGCTTGCGGTACAGTGTCCGCAGACTGATGCCAAGCTGTTTGGCGATCATCTTCTTGCCCTCCAGGGTGTAGCCGTACTTGGTCAGCAGGGCTTTGATCTGATCCTCTTCCCGGGGCGGAGCGGGAGCCTTGCAGGGAAGCTCCTGGGCAGGACAGGTGAGATACTCAGGCAGGGCGTCGGGGGTGAGTTCCTTTTCCTCACACAGGTTGGCGCTGTATTCAATGGCGTTTTGCAGTTCGCGCACATTGCCCGGCCAGGGGTATTCCGTCAGCAGCTGTTCAGCCTGGGGAGAGAAGGTCTGAAGGGGAGTTTCCATGCGCTGCTTGAGGCGCTGCAGATAGTGCTTGGCGATGGGCAGAATGTCGCCCTTTCGTTCCCGCAGGGGCGGGATAGTCAGGTTGATGACGCTGATGCGGTAGTAGAGGTCCTCCCGGAACTTGCCCTCCTGGATCAGTTCTTTTAAATTCCGGTTGGTAGCCGCCACCACACGGATGTCCAGATGGATCTTCTCGGTGGAGCCCACCCGCTCCAGCTCATACTCCTGCAAGACCCGCAGCAGCTTGGGCTGGACGGACAGAGGCATCTCCCCCAGCTCGTCCAAAAAGAGGGTGACACCCTGGGCCATTTCGATCTTGCCCATCTTGCCGCCCTTCTTGGCCCCGGTGAAGGAGCCCTCCTCATAGCCAAACAACTCGCTCTCAAACAGGTTTTCCGGGATGCTGGAGCAGTTGATGGCAACAAAGGGGTAGCGGCTGCGGTTGCTCTGGTTGTGCAGCGCCCGGGCCACCAGCTCTTTTCCGGTGCCCGTCTCTCCGGTGATGAGGACCGGGGTGGGGCTGTTGGCCAGCTTGGATACCATGCGGTGGATGGACTGGATGGCGGCGCTGTCTCCCACGATCCCGCCCGGCGCGCCGGTCTCCTTGGGGAATACCTCGTCAGAAAAGCGCAGCAGCACGGCGGAGATGTGGTCATCTACCCGCACGGCTCGGGTGGTGAGCTTTGCGATCCCGTCTCCCACCGGCACCCGGCATTCAAACAGGTCGCTGCCCCGCAGCAGCCGGCGCACCGTCTCCTCGGGCAGGATCTGCCACAGAGAGGAGGTGGTGGCTCCGCAGGACTGGATGAGCTGGGCCGCCCGCTGGTTATACCGCAGGATCACCCCGTGGGGGTCGGCCAGCACCATGGGCTGGCTGTTCACATCCAGAGCGCTTTGCAGCAGATGGTCCTGGCTGGCGCTGCCCTGGTCTCCGACAGCGGTCTTCAGATGGTCGCTGATCAAAGTGCCCAGCTCGGTGACCGCATCCAAATATAAGGGAGTGTTCTCCTGGATGCGTTTTTGTCCCTCCTTGGTAAAGGAGGTCAGCGCCGCCACCCCTACCACCTGGGTGTCCACCCGGATGCAGCAGAGAATTTCAATGGTAGCCGGGCAATGGTTTTTAAAGCGGCAGCCAATGCAGGAGGGCATCTCGCCGGGGGTGTTGACCAGCACGCTGCCGCTGTTCATCACCTCTTGAATGGAGGGACTATGGACGGTGCGGCCCTTTTTCTTCAGATAGGTGGGCGTGCAGAAAAACAGCTGATCCCGGTCAAAAATGGCAATTTCCAAGCGCAGAGAATTGGCAATCGCCAGGGACAGACGTTCAATGGATGGGCGGATAGCATCCATCTGATACATGCAGATTCCCTCCTTTATCCCCTGATACCGTTGCAAAATCCGTGAAAACAGAGCAAAATAAGAATGCAGAGGCTGTTTTCGACATTATAGCACGCATGCTGCCGAGTTGCCAACATCGAATTTTTGTGTGACAATGTTTGCCACGTGACAAACAATTTCTCCTGACTTTGACAACTTTTTGCCGCGGGGCTGCGGCGGCTGTCGGGAGGAGGAGAAAGGCCGCTGGTGGTTTTTCTCCCAGAAGTGCCGGGGAGAGAGAAAAAAGCGGCCATTCCATCATTTTTTCTTAGTCATGAATTTTTTCTGTTTTAAAATTTCTTATTTGGCACGCCGTTTGCTTATGTATAGGGGCATCCAAAGAAAATCCTGCCCGACAGGGCAACGACGTGCCATCATTGCAGAAGGAGGAGACATATTATGCTGCAGAAGAAGGATCCCTTGAATCTTACCGGAAAGGTCGCCGTCGTGACCGGCGGAAGCTCCGGAATCGGACTGGGCGTTGTGGAACTGCTGTCTGCGTACGGCGCCAAGGTGGCTATGGTAGATATTAGCCCCAAGGGAGCAGATAAAGCCAAGGAGCTCCAGGATGCCGGCCGTGAGGTGGAATTCTTCCAATGTGACGTGACCAGCGAGGCCAGCGTCATGGCGGCCGTGAAGGCCATTGTGGACCGCTGGGGCAAGATCGATATCCTTCATAACAACGCCGGCGTTACCGTGCGTAAGACCATGCCCGACCTGACGGAGAAGGAGTGGGACTTTGTGCTGGATGTAGGTCTGAAGGGCCTGTTCCTGTTCTCCAAGCACGTCATCCCCGTCATGGAGGCCAACGGCGGCGGCAGCATCATCAATACCGGCTCCGGCTGGGGTCTCAAGGGCGGCGACCAGGCCGCGGCCTACTGCGCGGTGAAGGGCGGCATCGTCAACGTCACCCGGGCCATGGCCATTGACCACGGTCCCAAGAACATCCGCGTCAACAGCGTCAACCCCGGCGACACCGACACCGCCATGCTGCGGGACGAGGGCCGTCAGACCGGCGCGGTCACTGCCGGCGACGGACACATGGACGCCTATCTGGCCGACTGCGGCTCCAGCCGTCCCTTGGCCCGCATCGGACAGCCTGAGGATATTGCCAACGCGGTGCTGTTTTTGGCCTCTGATCTGGCCAGCTGGATCACCGGCGCGGCGCTGGTGGTGGACGGCGGCGGTATCGCCTGATCTTCCCGATAACGTTTGCAAGGAGGAATGGACTTTATGAACGGCTTTGAACGCCATCCCTATATTCCCAACTCGGTACCCGAGGTGCAGCAGGAGATGCTGCAGGAGCTGGGTATGTCCTCTCTGGAGGAGCTGCACAAGAATGTGCCCGAGCTGCTGAAGCTGAAAAAGGAAATGGACTTGCCCCCCGCATTTGAATCCGAGTACGCCCTGCGCCGCCATGTGGAGGGTCTGCTGGGCAAGGATACCAGCTGCAAGAAGAACCTGAACTTCCTGGGCGCGGGCTGCTGGCAGCACTATGTGCCCGCCATCTGCGACGAAATCAACGGCAAGGGCGAGTTTTTGACCGCCTACGGCGGCGAGCCCTACAACGACGAGGGACGCTTCCAGGCGCTGTTTGAGTATGAGAGCATGGTGGCTGAGCTGGTGGACATGGACGTGGTCAACGTCCCCACCATGGACTGGGCCCAGGCCGCCGCCACCACCGTGCGCATGGCCCAGCGCATCACCGGCCGCAGCGTGGTGCTGGTGCCGGAGTACATGGATCCGGACAAGCTCCAGGCTATGAAGAACTACGGCGAGAGCTGCATCACCTTCCAGCCCGTCGCCGCCACCTCCCAGGGCACTATGGACCTGGAGGACCTGAAGGCTAAGCTCAATGACCAGGTCATCGGCGTCTACTTTGAGAACCCCGGCTACCTGGGCGTCATCGAGCCCAACGGCCAGCAGATCTCCGACCTGGTTCACGCTGCCGGCGGTCTGAGCCTGGTGGGCGTGGATCCCATCTCCCTGGGCGTGCTGGCCGCTCCCCCCTCCTACGGCGCGGACATCGTCTGCGGCGATCTGCAGCCTCTTGGCATCCATATGAACTACGGCGGCGGCCAGTCCGGCTTTATGGCCACCCGGGACGAGGAGAAGTTCGTCATGGAATTCCCCTCCCGTCTCTTCGGCCTGGCCCCCACCTCCCAGCCCGGCGAGTACGGCTTTGGCGACGTAGCTTATGACCGCACCTCCTTCGGCCACCTGCGTGAGCGGGGCAAGGAGTACGTGGGCACCCAGTCCGCCCTGTGGGGCATTACCGCCGGCGTCTATCTGGCCACCATGGGTCCTCAGGGTATGAAGGACGTGGGCCAGACCATTCTGCAAAATTCCCATTACGCTGCCAAGAAGCTCAGCAGCATTCCCGGCGTCAAGGCCAACGCCCTGGGCGGCACCTTCTTCAAGGAGTTTGTGGTGGACTTCACCCAGACCGGAAAGACGGTGGCCCAGATCAACGAGGCCCTGCGGGATAAGGGTATCTTCGGCGGCAAGGATCTGTCCAAGCAGTTCCCCGCCCTGGGGCAGTCCGCCCTCTACTGTGTGACTGAGATTCACACCAAAGAGGACCTGGACGAGCTGACCTCCGCGCTGGCGGAGATCCTGTGAGAGAGGAGTGGTGAAGTATGAAACGAATCGACCGCTCGGAGAAGGTTCGCGTGGGTTTCCACCAGGCAAAGTGGGACGAGCCCATTATCTATGAGCTGAGCACCCCCGGTGAGCGGGGCATCCTGGTCCCCAAGGCCAGCGCTCAGGTAGCCCAGGAGGTAGGCGACGGCTTTTCCTCCATCCCCGCCGGCATGGCCCGGAGCACTCCGGTCAATCTGCCGGAGATGGCTCAGAACCGGGTACTGCGCCACTACGCCCGTCTGGCCCAGCAGACCCTGGGCGCCGATGTGAATATTGAGATCGGCCAGGGCACCTGCACCGTGAAGTACAGCCCCAAGGTCAACGACCAGCTGGCCCGCCTCATTGAGGACTACCATCCGCTCCAGGACGAGAGCACCGTCCAGGGCCTGCTGCAGATCTTCTATGAGACCGACCGCTATATGTGTGAGATCTCCGGCATGGACCGCTTTACCTTCCAGCCCGGCGGCGGCTCCCAGGGTATCCTCACCATGGCCAGCCTGATCCGCGCCTACTTCAAGGATAAGGGAGAGGACCGGGACGAGATCATCACCACCATCTACTCCCATCCCTCCGATGCCGCCGCTCCGGCCGTGGCCGGCTTCAAGATCGTCTACCTCCAGCCTGACCCCATCACCGGTCTGCCCGATCTGGAGCAGCTGAAGGCAGCGGTCACCGAGCGCACCGCCGGTTACATCGTGGCCAACCCCGAGGACACCGGCGTGTACAACAGCCACGTGAAGGAATTTGTGGACTACGTCCACTCCAAGGGCGGCCTGTGCGCTTACGACCAGGCCAATGCCAACGGCCTGCTGGGCGTCACCCGCGCTCGGGACGCCGGCTTTGATATGTGCTTCTTCAACCTGCACAAGACCTTCTCCACTCCCCACGGCTGCGGCGGTCCCGCCTGCGGCGCCACTGGTGTGCGCAAGGATCTGGAGCGCTTCCTGCCCGGTCCCCTGGTGGACTTTGACGGCCAGCGCTATTTCCTCAACCGGGATGTGTGCGCCGATCCCTCCGGCGTGGGCAAGGTCCGCTCTTGGTACGGTGTGGCTCAGGTCGTGCTGAAGGCCTACTGCTGGATCCGCAGCCTGGGCGCCAACGGCCTGTACCAGGTGGCCAAGACCGCAGTGCTCAACAACAACTACCTGTTCAAAAAGCTCATGGAGCTGCCCGACGTCACCGCCTACTACGAGGACGGCAACAACCAGCGTGTGGAGCAGGCCCGTTACTCCCTGGAGAACCTGGAGAAGGAGACCGGCATCTCCACCGGCGACATTCAGCGCCGCATGATGGACTTCGGCATGCACTACTGGACCTCTCACCACCCCTACTATCTGCCTGAGCCCATGACTCTGGAGCCCACCGAGACTCCCTCCAAGCAGGACATTGACGAGTACATTGAGACGCTGAAATACGTCTTCCGCGAGGCTCATGAGAATCCCGACATCATCCGCACCGCGCCGCACCGCAGCGTGACCCACCAGGTGGATGAGTCCGGTATGGACGATCCCGCCAAGTGGGCCCTCTCCTGGAAGACCTACCTGCGCAAGTACAGCGAGATTTGATTTCCTCCCCCAGGAAACTTATCTTTGACAGCCGGGGCGGGCATGGAGCCCGCCCCGGCTGTTCCAATATAGGAGGATGCCTATGAAAACCGTTGGCCTGATCATCAACCCCATCGCCGGACTGGGAGGCAGCGTCGGCCTGAAGGGCACCGACCACGTGGCCCAGGAGGCCCTGCGCCGGGGCGCAGTCCCCCATGCCGGGGAGCGGACCTGCCAGGCACTTCAGGCCCTGGCACAGACGGCAGTTCCCTTCCAGGTGGTCACCTGGCCCGGAGCCATGGGCGGCGACGCGGCCCAGAGCCTGGGTCTTCCCTGCCGCCTGCTGCCCGGCGTTCCCCAGGGGGAATCCACCCGGGGAGAGGACACCCAGGCCCTGGCCAAGGCGCTGGCGGAGGAGGGGGTAGACCTCATCCTGTTTGCCGGCGGCGACGGGACTGCCCGGGACGTCTATAACGCTCTGGGACTGGGCACACCGGTGCTGGGCATCCCCGCGGGCGTGAAGATCCACTCCCCCGTGTTTGGCCGAAGCCCCCGGGATGCCGGGCGGCTGGCCGCCCTGTGGCTGGAGCAGGAGACGGGCCGCACCCGGGAGGAGGAGGTACTGGACATCGACGAGGAGCTCTACCGCCAGGGCCGCATCAACACCCGGCTGTACGGCTATCTTACCATTCCCGCCCAGCCCGGCCTCACCCAGAGCCGGAAGGCCCCCACCCCTCTCTCCGATGCCCAGGCCATCCGGGCCATTGCTTTCCAGGTTACCGATCACATGGAGCCGGGGGTCAACTATCTCATTGGAGCGGGCACCACCACCCGGGGTGTGATGGAGGTGCTGGGGCTGCCCAATACCCTTATCGGCGTGGACCTGGTGCGGGACGGCAAACTCATTGCCTCCGACCTGTCCGGACTGGATATTCCCGCCCTGCTGGAGGGCCGACCCACCAAGCTGGTGGTGACGGTGACCGGCGGACAGGGCTGCCTCTTTGGACGGGGCAACCAGCAGCTCACTCCCCAGGTGCTGCGGCAGGTGGGAAAGGAGAACATCATCCTTTTGGCTACCCCCGCCAAGCTGGCCCAGCTGCGGGGAGAGCCTCTGTGGGTAGATACCATTGACCCGGAGCTCAATGAGAACCTGTGCGGTTACTACCGGGTGATCTCCGGTTACGGGGAATTTACCCTGTGCCGGGTGGTCTGTTAAAGAAAACAGGAGGAGACCAACGGTCTCCTCCCATCGATTGATACGTATTTGGGAGAGGACATTTGGTCCTCTCCCATTTTTTTAATCTCCAAAGACGGCCCGGCGCATGGCCTGGCCGGTGGGTGTGGCAGCCAGACCGCCCTGGGCGGTCTCCCGCAGGGAGCAGGGCATGGACTCGCCCACCGCGCCCATGGCCTGAATGCACTCATCCACCGGGATCTTGCTCTCCACTCCGGCCAGGGCCATCTCCGCGGAGGAAAAGGCGATGACTACGCCGCCCACATTGCGCTTGATGCAGGGGATCTCCACCAGTCCGGCCACCGGGTCGCACACTAGCCCCAGCTGGTTTTTCAGGGCGATGGCACAGGCGTGGGCCGACTGGGCGGGACTGCCGCCCTGCAGCTCCACCAGGGCAGCGGCCGCCATGGCCGCCGCCGAGCCGCACTCGGCCTGACAGCCGCCCTGGGCTCCGGCGATGCAGGCCTTCTGGGCAATGACCATGCCCACCGCGCCGGCGGTAAACAGGGCCATCACGCCCGCCTCCCGGCTGCAGCGCTCCTCCTCCACCATGGATACCACGGTTCCAGGCAGAATCCCGCAGGAACCGGCGGTGGGAGCGGCTACGATCTTGCCCATGGCGGCGTTGTACTCTGCCACTGCCACAGCCCGGGCGATGGCCCGGTTGAGAAACGCTCCGGTGATGCCGCCGCTCTGGGCGTAGCGCCACAGGCGGGCGCCGTCACCCCCGGTCAGCCCTGAGGTGGAGCGCAGTTCCGGGTCCAGCCCGGCCTGCACCGCCTCCTGCATCACCGTGAAGCGGTGCTGCATGTTGTCCAGCAGCTGCTGGGGGGAGAGCTCCATCTGCTGGGCCTGGTCGGCCAGAACCAGCTGGGACAAGCTCACGCCCTGCTCCTGTGCCGCCTGGCACAGCTCAGAAATCGAAGTATACTCCAGCATGGCGATTCCCCCCCTTTAAATGGCCCGGATGAGCACCACGTTGAGCACGTGAGGCTGACCGCGCAAAGATTCCATGAGGCTGTCGGGTACGTCTCCGTCCACCTCGATGGTCATGACCGCCTCCCCGCCCTTTCGGGGGCGGGAGAGACGGAAGTTGCCGATGTTCAGATCGGAAGAAGCAATGAAGTTGGTAACGGCAGCAATGACGCCCGGCTGGTCATGATGGAGCACCAGCAGGGTGTTATACTGCCCGGTAAAGGAGACCGCCATGCCGTTGATCTGGGTGATCAGGATGTTTCCTCCCCCCACCGAGGCCCCCTGGACCACAGCCCGGGCCCCGTGTTCTCCCACCAGCGAGATCCGTGCGGTGTTGGGGTGGGCACCGGGGATGTCCTCCTCCCGGAAGGAGAAGGCAAGGCCCCGTTCCCGGGCCAGTTCCAGGGAACGGCGGATGCGCTCGTCATCCGAGTGCATCCCCATGATCCCCGCAATCAGCGCCTTGTCGGTGCCGTGGCCCCGGTAGGTCTGGGCAAAGGAGCCGGCCAGCTGGATGTCGGCCTGCGCCACATCTTCCCCTAAGATCTTCCAGGCCACCCGGCCCAGCCGCACAGCTCCCGCGGTGTGGGAGCTGGAAGGTCCGATCATCACCGGACCAATGATATCAAATACGTTCATAGCGTCCTCCTTGACGGGTCAATTCTTGGTATTTCAGCGGGCTTCCAGTTTGGCCAGCAGATCCTCCAGCGCCTCCCCCGCGCCCTCGTCAAAGGTGGGATGGGGACGCATGGCGGCCAGCAGCTGTTGGGCGGTCAGACCGTTGACCACCGCCGCGGTAAACTGGGAGATCATGTCGGTGGCCCGCTGGCACATGAGCTGGGCACCCAAAATCACGCCCGTCTCCTGGTCGGCCACCACCTTGATAAAGCCCCGCTGGCCCTGGACGATCACCGTACGTCCGTTGGAGAACATGACGTACTTGCCCACCTTTACCGCCCGCCCGGCGGCCTTGGCCTCGTCGGCGGTGAGTCCCACGCAGGCGATCTCCGGGTCAGTGTAGATGCAGGAGGGGACGGCGTTCAGATTGGTCAGGGGATTGCTCCCAGCCAGGCGCTCCACGCAGGCGGTTCCCTGGGCGGAGGCCACATGGGCCAGCTGGATGCGGGCGGACACGTCGCCCACAGCGTACACGCCGGGCACGCTGGTCTGGAAGTTCTCGTCCACCAGGATGCGGCCTCGCTCCTGTTCCACGGAGAAGTCCGGGCCGAACAGCCCCTGGGTGTTGGGACGGCGGCCGATGGCGCACAGCACCACCTCGCCCTGGACTTGGGCGCTCTGGCCCTTCTGGGTAAAGCGGACGGTGTAACCCTCCTCCGCCTTCTCCACCTGTTCCACACGGGCTCCGGCAAAGATCTGTACGCCCCGCTTTTTCAGAATCATGCTGAGATTCTGACACACCTCCCGGTCCATGTTGGGCAGGATCCGGTCCATGGCCTCCAGTACCGTGACCCGGCAGCCCAGCATCTGGTAGAGGGAGGCAAACTCCATGCCGATGACGCCGCCGCCGATGATCACCAGAGACTTGCACACCTGATCCTGGTGCTCCAGCAGTTCGTCGGAGGTCAGTGCGTGTTCCAGCCCGGGGATGGGGGGACGGGCGGGGACGGAGCCGGTGGCGATGAGAATCTTATCGGCGGAGTAGATCTTGCCCTCCACCTCAACCTGGTCGGGGGCCAGAATGGTGCCGGTACCCCGGATCAGGTCCACCTTCTGCTGACGGAAGAGCCCCTCAATGCCCTCCCGCAGCTGCTGGGTCACCTGAGCCTTGCGGTGGTGGGCGGCGGCAAAGTCCACCGTGGCCTGGGCCTCCTGGGCCTCACGAGCTACCTCGGCGGAGTGGAGCAGGGTCTTGGTGGGGATGCAGCCCCGGTTGAGGCAGGTGCCGCCCACATCCCGGTTTTCCACAATGGCGGTTTTCAGTCCCAGCTTCGCTGCACGCAGGGCGGCTACATAGCCGCCGGGACCGGCGCCGATTACCATCAGTTCATAGTCGCTCATATCTGTCATCTCCATATTATCCGAAACCGCGCCCAGCACAGGGCATGGGCGCGGTTTGTGAGACTTTTATTACAATGCGCTTTGCAAAAGCTCCCGCAGCTCCTTGGGGAATTCCACCAGCCGGTGCTCCAGCGCCTGCCGCTCCAGGGGACAGCCGGTGAGGGCGGCCTCCAGCTGGGGGGCCAGCGTCCAGTCCATGGCGTCGGAGTACACCGCCGCCTCCTGAATGACGCCCTCGTCCGCCTTGAGCTGTACCGTCAGCTCGCCCCAGTCAAATTTCTGGGCGCACTGGAGGGTAAAGGGCAGCTTGCGGCCATAGAGCCACGACCAGCTGCGGTTGTGCTCGGTGAGGGCCTGGATAGCCTGAGCATCCAGCTGCCGGGGATCCATGATCTCCACCGGCAGGCCGTAGACCTGACCGAAGGCCAGCTCCATCTGCCGCCCCATCTCCTCCACGGTCAGCTGGGGACACAGCTGCTTGAGGTTCACGACCCGGGAGCGCACCGAGGCAACTCCCTTGGCCTGCAGCTTGGCAGGGGAGGGGCTGAGATAGCGGGCCATGGCCTCCAGATCCACATCCACCAGCAAGGTGCCGTGGTGGTAGCTTTTCCCCTGGTGGGAATAGAATGCGTTGCCGGAAAATTTTCGTCCCTGGCACAGCACATCGTTGCGCCCGGAGCGCTCCACCGACAGTCCCAGACCCAGACAGGCCTGAGCCACCACCGAGAGCTGCCGCTCCAGATCGTAGTCCTGGGTGGGGACCAGGAAGGTAAAGTTCAGGTTGCCCAGGTCGTGGAATACCGCGCCGCCGCCCGACAGCCGCCGGGCCAGAAAGCCGCCGTCGGCCTCCAGCTGAGCGCAGCGGCACTCCTGCCAGGCGTTCTGGTTGCGGCCCAGCACCACGGTGTGCCGGTTCTGCCACAGATAGAGGATGCAGCTCTCCGGCTCCACATGCTCCAGCAGATACTGCTCCAGAGCCAGATTTTCGTGGGGGTCGGTGCCGGTGGCCCGGCACAGGAAGATCCGCCGGATCATGGCTGATACCGCAGCACGGGGTGACGGGCCGCGTCCACCTCGTCCAGACGGCCCACCGGCGTGGCGACGGGGGCGTCGTGGAGGGACTGAGGCTGGGTGTGGGCCTGCTCCCACAGCTTGAGGAACACGTCGCAGGCCTCGTCCAGAGTCTCCCGGCTTTCGGTCTCGGTGGGTTCCACCATCAGCGCCTCGTGGACGATGAGGGGGAAGTACATGGTGGGGGGATGGATGCCGTTGTCCAGCAGCCCCTTGGCCAGATCCAGGGCGGACACCCCGGTCTCCTCCTTCAGGTCGTCCAGAGACATAACAAATTCGTGCATGCAGGGACCAGCATAGGCCATGTGGAAGGTATCTTCCAGGCGCTTGCGCATGTAGTTGGCGTTGAGCACCGCGTTCTGAGCCGCCTCGCCGATGCCCTCCTGTCCCAGGGTAAGGACATAGGTGAGGGCCTTAATGACCACGGTGAAGTTGCCGTAGAAGTTCTTCATCCGGCCGATGGACTGCTCCGGCTGGGCGAACTGATAGCCGCTTTCTCCCTTGACCACTACGGGGCCGGGCAGGAAGGGACGCAGCAGCTCCTTGAAGCCCACCGCGCCCGCACCGGGACCGCCGCCGCCGTGGGGGGTGGAGAAGGTCTTGTGCAAATTGAGGTGAATGACGTCAAAGCCCATGTCGCCGGGACGGACCACGCCCATCACCGCATTGAGGTTCGCTCCATCATAATAACACAGACCGCCGGCTTCGTGAACAATTTGTGTGATATCCAAAATATTTTTATCAAAGATACCAACGGTGTTGGGGTTGGTGAGCATCAGTCCGGCGGTGTCAGGCCCCACCGCTGCCCGCAGGGCCTCCACATCCACGCAGCCGTCCGCGCCGGAGGGGATGTTGATGACCTGAAAGCCGGCCATCACCGCCGAGGCGGGGTTGGTGCCGTGGGCGGAGTCGGGGACGATGATCTTGTTGCGGCCCAGCTCACCACGGCTGCGGTGGTAGGCCTTGATGAGCAGCAGGCCGGTGAACTCACCATGGGCGCCGGCGGCAGGCTGGAAGGTCATGGCGTCCATGCCAGTGATCTCCCCAAACAGCTCCTCCGCCAGGGCGTAGGCCTCCAGGCAGCCCTGGACAGTCTCCTGGGGCTGGAGGGGGTGGACCTGAGCAAAGCCGGGCAGGGCGGCCATATCCTCGTTGATTTTGGGGTTATACTTCATGGTGCAGGAGCCCAGAGGGTAGAACCCGTCGTTGACGCCGTGGACCCGCTTGCTCAGAGCGGTGTAGTGGCGGGTGAGCTCGGTCTCTGACACCTCGGGCAGCACCAGAGGCTGGGTGCGGCCCTGAGAGAGGGTCACCTGGGGCACGTCACAGGGGGGCAGCAGAGTCAGGTGCCGCCCCGGCGCTCCGGTTTCAAAAATCAGCTTCATGCGCCCAGCACCTCCTTGATAATGGAAACCGCGCGGTCCATCTCGGAGCGGGTGACCACCTCGGTGGCACACCACAGCAGTCCGCCCTCTACGGGCAGTCCGCCCAGGATGCCTTCCCGGTCCAGCGCGGCCAGCACCTGCTCCTGCTTAGGACAGGTGGTGACAAATTCGTGGAAAAATTCTCCCTGGTGTACCCGGTGCAGCCCGATTTTCTCCAGTTCCTCGGCCAGATAGTGGGCCTTGGACATGGACAGCACCGCCGCCTGGGTCAGCCCCTGGGCGCCCATGGCGCTGAGGTAAGCCCCGGCAATAAAGGCGCACAGCGCCTGGTTGGAGCAGATGTTGGAGGAGGCCTTCTCCCGGCGGATGTGCTGCTCCCGGGCGGTGAGGGTGAGCACATAGCCCACCTCGCCCTTGTTGTCGTGGGTCTGGCCCACGATGCGGCCGGGCAGCTTGCGGAACATCCCCTGGGTGGCGGCCATAAAGCCCAGATAGGGCCCGCCGAAGGCCAGCTCCAGGCCCAGCGGCTGGGCCTCGCCCACGGTCACGTCGGCGCCGCAGGCGGCGGGAGTCTCCATCACGGCGCAGGCCATGGGATTGACGCCCATAATGTACTTGGCTCCCGCGGCGTGGACGGCCTCGCCGATGGCGGCGGCGTCTTCCAGGTTGCCGTAGTAGTTGGGCTGCTGGAGGTAGAAGCAGGCGGCGTCGGCGCCCAGCATGCCCTTGAGGGCCTCCAGGTCGGTGCGTCCGTCCTTCTCGGGTACGATCACCAGCTCGGTGTCCGAGCCGAAGCAGTAGGTCTGCATGGTCTCAATGACCTGGGGATGGGCGCAGGCGGACACATAGGCCTTGCTGCGGCGGCGGTCCCGGCACATGGCGATGGCCTCGGCGGCAGCGGTGGCCCCGTCATAGACCGAGGCGTTGGCCACATCCATGCCGGTGAGATTGCAGATCATGGTCTGAAATTCAAAGATGGACTGGAGAATACCCTGGCTGATCTCCGCCTGGTAGGGGGTGTAGGCGGTGACGAACTCCTCCCGGGAGGCCACGCTCTTGACCACCGAGGGAATAAAGTGGCGATAGGCGCCCGCGCCTCGCAGCAGAGTGGGGTAGACCCGGTTCTTCTGAGCCAGGGCGGTCAATTTCTGCCGCACTTCCAGCTCGCTGAGCCCCTGGGGCAGCTTCAGATCCTGGGTGCTGAGCAGCATCTGCTCCGGCACATTGGCGTATAGCTCCCGCAGAGAGGAGACCCCGATGGCGGCCAGCATCTCCTGCCGCTGGGCGGGGGTGTTGGGAATATAGGATCCCATAACGGCTCATTCCTTTCTCAATTCCTGGGACCCCGGGCCGGAAGGTCCGGCCCGGGGTCGGGGGCTTACGCCTGGATGAAGGCCTGATAGGCGTCGGCGTCCAGCAGCTCTTCAAAGTCGGTGATATTCTCCACCGTGCCGGAGACCGGGCTCATTACGTCGGAGACCGCCTTGACCGACTCCACGTCGCAGATGTGATATTTTGTGAGCGTAAGGAGTGGATAGGAATTGAAGAAAGGAGTTCAGCATGAGAAGAAAAAAAGATAAAAGCAATGGCATTACTGCTTTGTATGAAAGACTGTCTCGTGATGATGATAATGCTGGAGAGAGTAACAGTATAGTTCATCAAAAGCAAATGCTTGAAGATTATGCTATTAAACATGGTTTTACGAATCTTGTTCATTTTACTGATGATGGTTGGAGTGGAGCGACCTTTGACAGACCTTCATGGAATAAACTTGTTGAAGGCGTTAAAAACGGAGAAATCACTGCCTGTATCTGCAAGGATATGTCCAGAATCGGCAGAGATCATCTGCAAGTAGGTTTTTTCACTGATATTCTGTTTAGAGAAAAGGAAGTTCGATTTATAGCAATCAATAATGGTATTGACAGTGACCGTCAAGAAACCAGTGAGTTTGCCCCTTTTCTGAATATCATGAATGAGTGGTTTGTCAGGGACACAAGTAAGAAAATTAAAGCTGTACTGAAATCCAGGGGTTCTTCCGGCAATGCGCATACAAGTAATATCCCACCATACGGCTATTTGAAAGACCCCGAAAACCCCGACCATTGGATTATTGATGAAGAAGCTGCTGAAGTAGTCCGCAGAATTTATCGTATGACTATTGAGGGAAAAGGACCTTATCAGATAGCAAGAGAACTTTCAGAAGAAAAAATAGAAAGACCGTCTTATTATCTTGGGAAAAAGGGACTTGGAAATCATGCAAGCAACTATGACAAAGAAAATCCGTATATGTGGCGAGGAAATCAGGTTACTACTCTGATTGCCCGACCAGAGTATATTGGAAAGACTGTCAACTTCAGGACATTCAAAAATTCCTATAAGGACAAAAAGACGAAAAGGGCAGACAAGGAAGATTGGGTGGTTTTTGATGATACACAAGAGCCTATTGTCGATGAAGAAACATGGCTGCTTGCTCAAAAGTTAAGGCAGAATGTAAGAAAAGCCGATCCTATGGGCGAGCCTAATGTTCTGACCGGAAAGATTTACTGTGCTGACTGTGGTGCGCCGATGTATAATCACAGGCAACGAAAAGGGCGTGAAAGAATATACTATACTACCAAAGGCGAAAAGCGGATAAGCCATTCAAATCCGGCAGATTGTTATGAATGTTCCACTTATAATCTTGCTTATCAGAAGTATGACCGGCATTGTACTTGCCACCATATTTCAACAAAAGCACTTAAAAGCATCATTCTGAAAACCATACAAGAGACTTGCCATTATGTTTCTTTGAATGAGCAGGAGTTTGTCTATTCTTTGCAAGAAGAATCGGCGATGAAAGATATTGCTGTTTCTGAAACTGTAAAAAACCGCATTGAAAGAAATCAGAAGCGAGTTCACGAACTGGATATGCTTATCAGGAAAATCTATGAAGATAATGTAATTGGAAGATTGCCGGACAGGCTTTTTCAGAGTATGCTTACTGATTATGAAAATGAGCAGAACGAGCTAAACAAGATTATTGAGACTGACACCGCTGATATGCAACGGATTATAGGCGGTCAAAATAATGTGGAGCGTTTTCTAAAGCTGGTTAAAAAATATGAGAACATTACAGAGCTTACTCCTGCCATGATAAATGAATTTATAGACAAAATACTGGTTCACGAGCCACAGGGAAAAGGTGCAGACCGCACCACAGAGGTGGAGATATATCTTAACTATGTCGGGCAATTTCAAGTACCTGTGGAGCAGCATGAACCAACAGAGGAAGAAAGGATTGCTGCTGAAAAAGAGGCGGAACGACTTCGCAGAAAACGAGAATCCAATCGTAAATATATGAAAAAGATTCGTGAGAAATCAAAAAAATTTGCGGAGCATGAGCGTATAGCAGAAGAAAAAAGTTCTGATAGCAAGCTGTGTGCTGAACAGAACGCCACAAGCAAATTAAATCGGCAAAAAGTGAAAGGAGAAAAAATAGCATGACAGAATTGAAACCACGAATCCATGATGAAAGCAACGGTCTGGACTATGTTCTTGTGGGTGATTACTATGTGCTGGACTTGAAGCTTCCGGAGGAACGCCGCCCTATCGGTATGTGGGGCAGACTGCACAGGATATATTTGGAGCAGTACCGCCCTGCAAGGTTCTCTGCCCTCTGTTTATCCGGCGAACTGCATACTCACCTTGCTGACCTGAACGAACAGGCAACGGAAAGGTGCAGCCTTATCATTGAGCAGATGAAACAAGCCGAGGGTGTGACCGAAACCATGAAAGCAGACAATCAGATGTTGTGGGTACAGTCCATGAACTCTATCCGTAACCGAGCCGAAGAAATCATCAGACAGGAAATGATTTACTGCTGATTTTATCAAGTCCAAAACCAACAATTTTATATCATCAACGAAGCGACAGGTATTTCCTTATGAAGTGTCTGTCGCTTTTCATTTATCAAACTTTAAGGAGGAAAACACAATGAAGATGAACCGGAATGAAATGGAAGTCCTTTATGCCTTTGGCTGTCCGAACCTGAAAGCAACTGTCGAGCGTTTGCATATGGTAGCTGCCCTTGCACCCGATCCAGTGACGAAGAAGCTGTTTTATATGCTTTCCGTTAAGCTGAGTGCTGAGGGTGTTGAAAGGTGGTATCGCTGCTTTTACCGCAGGCTGAGGGTGTTGAAAGACCGCAGGGAGGGCTGCTATGACAAGACTGACAAAGATTGAGAAAGAAACAATCGTTCTCTTTAATGAGGGCGAGGATAAGGCAAATATCTACACCCACAATGCCGGATTGAAAAAGAGGTTGGCTGCTTTTGCTAAGAAGTACCCTGACCTTTGCAGACTGGAAAAATCCAATGCTCAAGGCGGTGTTTCTTATGAGCTGGCAAAATCCCGTCTGTCTATCCGCTTCCTGCCGCCTTACAGTGAGGAACGCAGACAGAAAGCCAGTGAATATGCGAAAAAGCATGGGCTGAACAGTCAGCAGGGATAATGTGATAATCAAGGCTGATATGCGGTTAAAATGTCAGGTACAGACCTGATGTTTTGACCGTTGCCTATCGCCTGTGAGGAAAGTATCAGGGACTATGAATTTTGCAGAAATGTGCGTTATAAGGTTTGAACAGGAACTCTGCACACAAAATTCTTTCTTCCATTTATTAAGTTGATGAAGTATAATGAGATATGAAAAATTGAGGTTTTAATACTCGATTTCAAACAATCATTTTTATATAGCTGGAACTATGGAGGGCAAAAAATGAATGATTTTTTACGAATGTGTTTGAATATAATTACACAAATAGGTCCCTATTTAGTTGTACTTCTTCTTTTGACATATATTGTAAATCTTCAACAAAAGAGAGCTAAAGAACGAGAAGAAGAACAGAAAAAAGGTATAATTAGAACGCATTATACAATAAAAACAGAGAAATTCCTTATCGTGGCATTTATCGTAGGTACAATATTTTTTGCTTATTGTACGGCTATGAGTCTTATGGCAAAAGAAGATATGTTTGTCATTTGTATATTTGGAATATTTTTTTTAGTAGGCATAAGCGGAATAGTCAATATGGTAATGTGGAAACTGGAAGTGAACGGAGATGAAATCACATGGCGTTCAACTTTTGGGAGAAAGAGAACTTTTCGCTTTGAAGATATTACATACTGTGAGAGAAAGAAAGGTTCTATGCGTGTATATGTAAATGGGGAAAAGCTATTTACCATTGATAGTAATATCGATAAAGAAGAATTTATGGAAGATATAGAGAGAAGAAGAATCCCTGTAAAATCTTACTGGGTAAATCAGCATAAGAAAAATCGTAAATGACATAGATTTTATAACAGTACAATATTAGATAACTGAATATGACCGTTAAGGTCAGATGAAGAAACCGATGTATTGAGCGTAAAGCGATCATGCGTCGGTTTTTCTTTTTGCAAAATAGTCCGGTGGACTGTTTTGTAAAACCGAAGGAACTGACAGAGCTTGGGACGGGGCGAAGTCAGTTTGTTCGGGCGGGAGTACAGAGGGTGCAACCCTTTGTGCATGGGTACAGGGAATGCAATATCCCTGTGCAGGTCAAGGGCGGCAGCCTTGCCCAGTTAAGTGGCGTTTCGCCACTTAGTACTGGGTATTACTTGACGCAGAAAGCCGCAAGGAATCAGCTTCGCTGCCCTTCTCCCCTGTCGGGGAAATCAAAAAGAAAAGGAGGAACTCATGTGAAATTAACAAGGCACAATGGACGAGCCGGAAAGAATGGCGTTTATAATCCGAAGCACAATGACCGCAGTTTTGACATTGCCAACAGCGAACACATTGACGAAGAACGAGCCAAACAAAATCTCTATTGGGACTGTTACAATGGCTTCCGCAATTTCAAAAATCCCGAAAAGGAAAATGAGCTGTCTGCCACTTTTGAAGATGTGGAACAGCTTTTTTATCGTCAGCGGTATCGTGATTTTGTAACCGGACAGAACGAAAGAAATGTGAAGAACCGACACCCTGAAAGAAATAAGGAAACCGGAGATTTACTCAAAAGCAAAAAGACCTGTCCTGAGGAAACGGTCTATCAGATTGGAACACTTGACAATCATGTTCCGCCGGAACTGCTCATTGAGATCGTCACAGAATTTATGGAAATCGTAAATGAGCGTTTCGGCTCTCATGTCCATATCCTGAATTGGGCGCTGCACTTGGATGAAAGCACCCCTCATATTCACGAGCGTCATGTGTTCGACTGTGAAAATCAATATGGGGAGATTGCCCCACAACAGGAAAAGGCTTTGGAAGCACTGGGGTTTGAACTGCCAGAACCGGAGAAGCCTGTCGGAAGAAAAAATAACCGCAAGATGACTTTCGATTCAGCCTGCCGAGTGCTGTTGTTTGATGTGGCGAAAAAGCATGGCTTACAACTGGAAGAAGAACCGGAATATGGTGGTCGTGCTTATCTGGAAAAACAGGACTATATTCTTTTCAAGCAAAAGGAGCAACTGGCAGCACAGGAGCAAAAGTTGGAAGAACTCACGATGAAGATTGAAGATGTGGAAGCTCTGGTGGACGAGGTTGCAGATATTGCCTATAACAAGGCGGTTGAGGTCGTTGCTGATACTGTAAAACTGGAAACGCACAAGGAGGATATTAAGCTGGTGGAGCAGTCTAAGGCATGGGTCCTCTCCCCTGAGCGTAAGGCTTCAAAGAAAGAAATCGAGTATGCAGTGAAACGATTGGATGGCGTGATTGCCAGAATCACAAATGCTATGAAATCAACCATTCAGAAAATCCAAACCACGCTGATGAAACCGGAGGTCAAAAAAGCCGGAACGGAGCAAATTAAGAAGAAAGCCAAAAGTTCTATTATAGAGCAGTTAAGCCGCAAGAAGAAAGAAATGGCAGAGCGTGAAGTCAGCCGGACAATTCCGGCGAAAAGCAAAAAACAGGATATGGAGCTCTAAGGCACTTGCTGTTTTCGTTTTGAAAATGACAGGTGCTTTTGCTTTAAGAAACAAGAAAATATCTTCCATTCTTTAGGTTGATGAAGTATAATGATAGTAAGAAATTTTTTGTAATGACCTTAATCCAATAAGTGATTTTGCAATTATTCAGTAAAGGATGTAATTATATGAAAAAAGTATTGTTGCTTTCCAGTGTGATTATTATACTCGGTTTAACAGGCTGCTCTAACAAATATTTCAATGACTGGTTTAGCTCTGAACAAAATGAAACGGATAAGATGTGTCAACAAATTATCGAGGCATGTAAGCAACAGGATTCAGAGAAACTCAAATCTCTATTTTCCGAAGAAAGCAAAAAGAGAATTGAGAATTTAGACACTGAAATCTCTGCTTTTTTCGATTATATTGAGGGCAGTATCCAAAGGTTTGAGGGCGATTGTGCATCATCAAGTGAAAGCAACTATGGTAAAAGGAAAACGGAATTGGATGGTATGTATCTCATATTGACAGAGAAGGAAAGGTATTGTATGAATTTTTATATGTATAGTCAGGATGATGAAAATGCCCAAAATGTGGGGATATATAAAATTGAAATTGCATTGGAGAGCGAAGTGGCTGAGGATAATTTTATATGGGATAATCCCCCAAACGGTATTTTTGTTGGAGGACAAAATTGATTTTTGTTATGAGAGAACATTAAAGTATAAATTTCGGATGGTATAAGAAAAACTGACTACAATTAAATCTTCACAGCGTTATTAAGCAGGAAATCTGAAAAGGTCTCCTGCTTTTTTGCACCCAAAATTGGATATGGAACTTTAAGGCACTTGCTGTTTTCGTTTTGAAAATGACAGGTGCTTTTTTCGTTTCAGGAAAGGAGTCACATGAATGTATTTGAAGTTGTAAAAGAAAATGTTACTGCCCGACAAGCCGCAGAAGCCTATAGCTTGAAAGTGGGTCGCACAGGTATGGCGTGTTGTCCGTTTCACTCGGATAAATCCCCCAGTATGAAGCTGGATGAACGCTATTACTGTTTTGGCTGCGGAGCAACCGGAGACGCTGTTGATCTGACAGCGAAGCTATTCGGTATCGGGCTGAGGGAAGCTGCTGTCAAACTTGCTGAAGCTTTTGGTCTTAACTATGACAGCCGACAAAAGCCCAGTATTCGCCCTCGTATTCGTGAGCCGACACCGGAACAGAAGTATCAAAAAGAAGAAAATCATTGCTACAAGGTGCTGACAGATTATTTTCATCTTCTTAGAGAATGGGAAAAGAAATACGCTCCCAAACAGCCGGATGAGGAATGGAATCCCCTGTTTGCAGAAGCACTGCATAAGAAGAACTATATCGAATATCTGCTTGATATTCTTCTGTATGGTTCATTGGAGGAACGAAAAGCACTTGTGGCAGAACAGAGAAAGGAGGTGTTAAAACTTGAACAGCGAATTGCAGAACTGTCAGCAGACAGAACCATGCACAGTAGAAGAAATCCGAAACAGCTTAGAGCAGAGCGAGAAAGGTAAGGTTTATAATACTGCCGCAAATTATAAGCGTGTTCTGCAATATGACCCGCTTTTGAAAGGGGCTATCCGAAAAAATCTTCTGACCGAAAGAATCGACATTGTGAAGCCCCTCGGCTGGTATCGTGACAGCCCGACATTGACGGATGTGGATGTGAAATATCTGCTCCTATATTTTGAAGAAAACTATGGTTTGACCGTAGAAAAGAAAATCATAGACGCAGTTGCGGTTATTGCCAACGAAAACCGTTACCACCCTGTCTGTGATTTTCTTAATGCCCTGCAATGGGACGGAACGGAACGCATACGCTTCTGTCTGCACCGCTTTCTCGGTTCTGATACAGATGATTACACCTATGAAGCATTGAAGTTGTTTCTGTTGGGTGCTATCTCACGAGCCTTTCAGCCGGGGTGTAAATTTGAGGTAATGCTCTGTCTTGTAGGCGGTCAGGGAGCCGGAAAGTCCTCTTTCTTCCGTTTGCTTGCGGTCAATGATGATTGGTTCTCTGATGACTTGAAAAAGCTGGATGATGAAAATGTGTACCGCAAAATGCAGGGGCATTGGATTATTGAAATGTCGGAAATGATTGCAACCGCCAACGCTAAGAGCATTGAAGAAATCAAGTCCTTTCTGAGCCGCCAAAAGGAAACCTATAAGATACCGTATGAAACACATCCGGCAGACAGAAAACGACAATGTGTGTTTGGAGGTTCTTCTAATACCCTTGACTTTCTTCCCCTTGACCGAACAGGCAACCGCCGCTTCGTTCCGGTTATGGTCTATCCTGAAAGGGCTGAGGTTCATATTTTGGCAGATGAACAGGCTTCCAGAGCGTATATCAATCAGATGTGGGCAGAAGCTATGGAGATTTACAGAAGCGGCAATTTCCGTCTGAGATTCAGTCCGGCTATGAACGCTTATCTGAAAGCCCACCAAAAGGACTTTATGCCGGAGGACACTAAGGCAGGACAGATTTTAGACTATCTGGAACGCTATTCCGGCAGCATAGTTTGCTCCAAACAGCTTTACAAAGAAGCACTGGGGCATGATTATGACGAACCGAAACAATGGGAACTGCGAGAGATCAATGACATTATGAATAACGCTGTCACAGGCTGGAGGGCGTTCAGCAATCCGAGGTATTTTCCAGAGCCTTACCGCCGACAAAAGGGCTGGGAGCGTATCAGGAACGACAACGAGCCTGACAACAGCATGGATGATTTTCAAGAAATCCCGACAGAGGAAATGGAACAGTTAGGGCTTCCGGAAGAATGGTTGAAGCAAAAATAAAAGCCCGTTGTCGCTTCGGTTGTCGAGCCGGTTGTCGGTCTGGTTGTCGGGCAAAAATCCCGAAAGCCTTGATATTGCGGCACTTTTCCCTTTCTGACAACCATGACAACCAATATTATAAAGAAAAAGGAAATAGTAAAAAGATAGTATCGCCCGATAAAGAAAAAAGGTTTTCTGATGTCCGTTGTCGGAACTTCGTTGTCAGACCTTTCCTTGTCGGGCTTTTTTCATTTAAGGAGGAATATCGTATGACAAATATTGTGAACAGTACACTACCCACCCCAAATAACCATTCGGAGAAAAACAAACCGGATGGAGTTTTTGTGATTAAGCAAGGCAAAACAAATTATAAAGTCAAAGTGTTTTTTGACCATAGTAGCGGTTTGACTGCGGAGGACAGGTTGAAACGCATTATTCAGGCAGAAGCAGAGAGAGAATCTGCGTAAGTAATATGAAAAATATCCACGCACCCCCTTGACAAAAGCTTTCAGAAGGGAGTCTCCTTGGTGACCTCGTCGCCCTCCATGGGCAGGTTGATGAACACCAGGTCGCCCAGCTCCTTCTGAGCGTAGTCGGTGATGCCCACCAGGGCAGTGGTCTCGTCCAGCATCTTAACCCACTCGTGAGACTTGGAATATTTCAGTTCAGCAGGAAAGTTCATAGTAATTCTCCTTTATATATAATGTAGGTTGAATGTTTAAGTGGAACGGAATCGCGGGTGGAGATCAGATCCCGGTGTTGGCAGCCAGCTTCTCCAGCGCGGCCAGGGTCTGGTCATCCTGGAAGCAGTAGTGCATCTGGGTGTAGCCGCTGCGCAACTTGACCACCTCGTCGCCCACCTCTTTGCCGCGCAGGACGCAGTCGGCGATGAGGGCGGCCAGAGTCTCAAACTCCTTCTTGCCAAAGCCGAAGCGGGTCATCTCGTTAACGCCCATACGCAGAGCACCGGAGGCGGTGAAGCCCTCCTCGTCGGGGGTAGCCTGGTAGTTGGCGATGATGTTGTTGCGTTCCAGACGGGCGGCAACCTCGGGACCGGCGGCGTAACCCACCGAGACGATGACCTGGTGGGTCTCGGTGTAGCCAATGGCGGGATCGCCTGCCACATCCAGACCTTCCGCCTTCAGGCACTTGGCAAAGTGCTTGGCGTTTTCCACCACGGCCTTCCGATACTCGTCCTTGAACTGGTTCATCTCATAGGCGGCCATCAGCAGACCCAACATGGTGCCCAGGTGGTGGTTGGACACGCTGCCGGGGAAGGTGCGGCTCTCGATGGTCTCCCACAGGCCGTACTTCAGGTCGCTCTTGTCGTAGTTGACACCGATGACGCCTCTCTGAGGACCGAAGAAGGTCTTGTGGGTGGAGCCGGTGACGATCTCCGCGCCCTCCTCAAAGGGCTTCTGGAAGTGGTCGCCGATGAGTCCCAGCACGTGGGCCATGTCGTACATGATGGTGGTGGGGATGTTCTGCTCATCCACAAACTGCCGGATGGCGGCCACAGGTTCCTTGTGCAGCACCATGCTCTTGCCGAAGATGATGAGCTCGGGCTTATACTGCTGGATGACCTTCTTGGTCTCCTCCACGTCGATCTTGTAGATGTTATCCTTGCAGACGGGGAAGTTCACCACGGCGGAGCGCTCGGTGACGGGGTCCACGGCGATGTAGTCGTGGAGGGCGCCCATGGGCTGGGCGCTGAGGTGTCCGCCCTTGATGATGTGGTTGTTGAGCACGTAGCCCAGACGCTGGGGAGTCTGCTTGCGGTTGAGCCGGTTCTTGAAGTCCATGAGGGCGGAGAACACCGCCATGTTGGACATCTGGCCGCTGATGACACGGGTCTCCGCCTCGCGGCAGCCAAGGTAGGTGCACATCTCCTGGGTGAGCAGCTGCTCCACCTGGTCGATGAACTCGGTGCCCTGGTAGTAGAAGATGTCCGCGTCGTAGAAGCTCTTTACCTTCTTGTGCTCTGCATAGCGGAAGGCCGGGTCGCTGGCGGAGAGCAGCCGCACCGCCCGGGAGGGAGTCATCTCGGAGGGGATGAGGTTGATGCACATCTCCTGGCGCCAGCGGTGGTTGTCCGTGGCCTGGGCGATAAGATCCAAAGCCTTGGGCAGGCGGTCGCCGGAGGCAGCAGCTTTCTCCTCCTCGGGAGCCTGGTAGAGAATGGGACGGGCGTAGGGAGGCGCGTCGCCCCGCATATGGTAGGGGGGGATGACTGCGGCGATGCGGCGGCCGCGCACGTCGATCTCCACCTTGTCGTCATCCAGCACGTCGCTGGCGATATAGGCCAGGCCGATGGAGCGCATGGCGCTCTTTTCCAAAATCTCGGTCTCCAGGCCCTGGCCCTGGGTGGTGAAGTAGGGGACCATGGTGCCGCTGGTCACAAAGCCGATGGCCTCGTCGCCCCGGTATACCGGCATCCCGGCCCGCATGACGCCGCGGCCCAGCAGTGTGATGGGACGCACACGCCGGGGCAGATGCTCCAGATCGGAAAAGTCCCGGTCCATGATCTTACGGAAGGCGTCATACTGGCGCTGGAGGGGCTCCCGGCCCACAAAGTCGCCCTTCTGGGGGGAGAAGCTGACGGCAAACCGGGCCAGGGGGATGGCGTAGATGGGGATCTCTGTCCCGTCAGGGGACAGGCCCAGCTCATGGCCGTAGAGAGGCATGCCTGCTTCCAGACGCAGGGTGTCACGGGCACCCAGGCCGGCGGGACGGGCGCCCAGTTCCACCAGGCGGTTCCACAGCCACACAGCGTCCTGGCTGGGGACATAGACCTCGTAGCCGATGGGATCGCCGGTGTAGCCGGTCTTGGCGATTCGGACGGTGTGGCCCTCCAGCTCCAGGGTGTTCAGCGCGTTTTTCATGGGCTCTGTGATGCTCTCGCCTCCGGACAGAGTCATGAGCAGCTCCTTGGACTTGGGACCCTGCACGGCGATGGCCGCCCAGTCGGCGGTGATGACGGTCATTCTGGCGTCAAAGTTCTGGATGTGGTGCTGCAGGTGCGCCAGGTCCTTATCGGTGTTGGCCGCGTTGACCACCAGCAGGTAACGATCCTCCTCAAAGCGGTAGAGGTAGGCGTCGTCCACTGCGCCGCCGGTCTCGGTGGGCAGGATGGCGTACTGCGCCTTGTTCACGTCAAGAGCCATCACGTTGCTAGAGAGCACATGCTGCAGGAAGGGGACGGCCTGGGGACCATCCACCAGGATGCGGCCCATGTGGGAGACGTCGAACAGGCTGCAGAAGCTGCGGGTGTACAGGTGCTCGGCCACGATGTCGGTGGGGTACTTGATGGGCATTTCCCACCCGCCGAAGTCCACCATGGTGGCACCGGCTGCCACATGTACGTCGTAAAGCTGGGTGCGTTTCAGTTCGCTCATGGGGATTCCCTCCGTTCAGAATATAATCTCTCGGGCAAAGAAAAACAGAGACGCAACGATACCTAATATCGCTGCGCCTCTGTACATAGAACCTGAGAGATTCCAGCCTGAACGCCTCCAGACAGTTGCCCCGTCGGTGCACCCAAAGGATGCTTTTCAGATTTGCGTCCCGACCCAGTCCTTTTACCTGAGAGAGTGTGGCATTGCTCCTTCGGTGCCGCGTAAGATACGCGGTCTCTCCTGAATCGTTCATCCGCTGTATGGATTCGGTATTCGGTTGTCAGTCTCTGTTGTGGTTAAAGTATCATAGAAGTCCGGCGTTTGTCAAGAAGTTTTTGTGGGAAATTTTCTCTTTTAACGAGCGTTATAATGTTTTCAATACCTCGGCGGAGGGGAAGGACGTATATACACCAACTTTTCCCATGCAAAGAAGAGCGGCCCGGTGGGCTTTGATGGCTGCTTCTTGGATGGAACTGTTTTTTACCAATTCCGCTGCGAGTACACCGGTAAAAAAGGATGTGGCACCGGAATAATCCAGAATCTCACCAGAAAAACAAGTGTCCATAAGACTCATAGTACCTTTTTCCGCAACCAACACTCCGGCTCCGTCCATGTGTACAACGACGCCCTGTCGTACTTGGTTGGAAAGAATACTGGCAGAAATTCGGGCTGTTTTTGCATTTTCACCAGAGAGACAACTGATAGCGGCTGCCTGAGCCAGATTCATAGCCAGGTAGTCTACTTTCTTCCAAAAATGGAGCGGGACATCTGCGGTCATGACAGAAGGCGTAACCAAAACTGGAGTATGACATTCATTTGCCAGTTCGATCATATGGGTGGCTACATCCATAATTGCCGGTCCCATATGGATCATGACCAAGTCCGCCTGACAGATTGCATCTTTGCAGTGGTCAATATCCTCATTGGTCAACTCATAGTTTGCACCCAGAAAGTCGATAAAAGTATTGTCTGTGTGATCTTCAATGATAATAGTAGCTAGACCGCTGTGGACGTTTGGAACATGGGTGAGAAAGCGGCAGTCCACATGCTCCTTTTCCAGAGTGCACTGAATCTGTTGGCCAAAGGCATCGTCTCCGACTTTGCCAATTAATGCAGTAGGAACACCACATCGTACAGCGGCAATGGCCTGGGAACTTCCGTGGCCGCCTGCGTTAATCGAGATCTGACGGCCCATCTTCTTTTTCCCAATCATTTCATTGCCGAGTTCCATAACAAAGTCCAGATTGAGTACGCCCAGAGAAAGAATCCGGGGAGAGTCATGCTTTAACATCTGTGGACCCCCTTACAATTAAAGTCAGACTGACCTCTTCTTTTGGGGCGGCAGGCGTATCTTCATTCAGGCGGATTAACTCCAACAGACGCTGAGCGCCCAAGACGCCTACCTGATAACCGGAGGGTCCCCAGACAGACAGCTGAGGAGAAGTTAATTGGGCTAATTGAGCATTTTCCAGACTAAGGACAGCGGCTTGTTCTGGCACTCGAATTCCCTGCTGCTTTAGTGCAGACAGCGCCCCTGCGCCTTGGTAGCAGTTTTGGGTGATGATTGCGTCGGGCAGGGTTTCGGTTTGGTTGAGATACCGGGTAAGTTCTCTGTAAGCATCGTCCAAGGAAGAACCTGCGCTGCAATGCTGACAGGTTCCTCCCTCTGCACGAATTGTGTTTTGAAGGCGGGTAAAGAATGCGGAAGAAAATCTGGATGTGTGATCGGCTAAATATACCAAATGATGCCGTTTTTGATTGAGAAAATAGTTGGCCACTTGATCTCCCAAAGCTTCCCAGGACGCTGGCAGTTGCTCTGTTTTAGGGAGCCCGCGAGCGTCGGTATCAGAAAGAAAAAGGATTGGAAAACTGCCGCAGAAAGATTCCCAACTAGAGGGGATACAACGGGCAGGGGTATATACCAAAACTCCCGCAAGTCCCATGGATTTGGCCTTCAGCAGATATTCCTCTTCCATACTTTGGACACCTTCTGTAGCGACAGTAAGCATCAAATATCCGCAAGTAGCCAGTACATCGGAAATTCCCTGGTTCATTTGGGCGAAAAAGGGATCGCTTAAACTTGGCAGTAAAACAGATACGGCATTCAATCCATCTTTCCGCAGACTCTTTGCAAGCAGATTGGATGAGTAGCCCAGCACATCGATTGCGTTGAGAACTCTGCTGCGAGACTGCTCAGCCACCTTTTCAGGATCATTTAAGACGCGTGATACAGTGGCGATGCTGACTCCGGCATATTCTGCCACATCTTTTAAAGTTGCTGCCATAAATACTCTCCTTCTTTGAAGCCATCTATCTTTCACACATTAACAAACAGAGGATTTTTAAATTGGGATACTGTGTCCCAGATAAAAAAACGATTGACCGATGATGGAATAATTATCAATCCATTTTATTTCAGCATATCATGAGTTGCTTATCATGTCAATTGTTATCGTTTTCGTATTAAGAAAAGGAAAAGCGGCGCCAATTTTGGGTTGGAGCCGCTTTTGGTAAAAGTATATTTCAGTTTAGTGCCGTACCATCTACTTCACGTTTCCACGGGATGGAGTCATATGCCCCTTTTCGTGTAACTGCCAATGCAGATGCCTTGCTGGCCAGTTCCAAAGCGGACTGAGGTACTCCATCCTTCAGTATACTAGCCAAAAAATATCCAGTAAAGGTATCACCGGCAGCGGTGGTATCCACTGCCTGTACAGAGAAGGCGGGTTGGAAAAAATGACCTTCCGGACCGGCATAGCAAGAGCCAGCGCTGCCCAAGGTCAGAATCACAGCTCCTTTGGGACACAAGGCCGACAGACGATCCAGGCAGATCTCGGGCTGATTGCTACCGCACAATTGCTCGGCTTCTACCTCGTTGACAAACAGCCAGTTTACGCTGGAGAGCATATCTGGGGTAATTTTCTCGTTCATGGGGGAAGGGTTCCATGCAATGCGCAGTCCATGTTTTTCTGCACAGGAGAGCAGCTTGGGTAGCTGACTGATTTCATTTTGGGCAATGAGTACATCTCCTGGCTGAAAATTTTCCAGAGTCTGCTCAATCTGTTCCTCGGTTACCGCCTGATTGGCGCCGCCGTAAAGCAGGATGCAGTTTTCTCCACGCTGGTTCACCTGAATTACCGCACTGCCGGTAGGGAGGTTCTCCTCACGCAGATAAGTATCGTCCACTCCTACGGTGCGGCAAATCTCACGAAAGATCCCTCCGTCTGGGCCGATACATCCTGCCAGGTACACGGGCAGACCCGCTTTTGCGGCTGCTACCGCTTGGTTAAATCCCTTTCCTCCGCAGTGCTGTTCCACAGACAGGGCCTGAAGTGTCTCCCCCGGGCGGATAAACTCCAGCACGTTGTAAATATGGTCCAGATTCAGGGAACCATAACACAGCACTTTCATTGGGGCAGATAGGGCGCGATCTGTGTGTGGAGGGCTGCCTTCTCCTCCTCATCCAGATCAATCAGAGGAGCCCGCATATGTCCGCCAGTCATACCCCGGAACTGAAGGACGGCTTTGAAGATCCCCATATCTGCACCGCTTTTCATAATTTCGCAGATCTCATTGGCAATTTTTTGTTCGGCCAAAGCAGTTTTCATATCGCCTTTGAGATAAGCACGGTAGACATTTACAAAGTGTTCAGGCATGGGGCCCGAGCAGCCGGATACGGTTCCTTCACATCCCATGACCAGCGCCGGGAGGAAAAGACGGTCTGCGCCGAAGAGAACGGAGAAATTACCGTTGTTCAGATTTAAGTAGTCTTTCAGACGGATCATGTCAGAATAGCTGTATTTGATACCAATCACATTGGGACAGGTCTCGATGATCTGAGCCACCAGGGCGGGGGAAAGGTCGTTGGCGGCACACTGTGGGATGGCGTACAGGTAAATGGGGAAGTCTTTGGAGACGCTGGCGGATACTTGCTGATAGTAGCGAAGCATAGCCTTATCTTTTACGCCAAAGAAAGCAGGGGTTACCACGCCGATACCGTCAGCACCAATGCGCTCAGCGTGGCGAGCCAAACGCACGGTTTCTTTCAGAGTCATAGCGCCCACATGGATATAGACGGTAACTCGGCCGGCAGCAGCTTTCAAAACTGTTTCGGCAACCAATTCCCGCTCTTCAGGGGTCATAATAAGCATTTCTCCCGTAGTTCCACACGGGTAGAGGCAGTCTACGCCTTTTTCAATAAGAAATTCTACCTGCTCTTCCAGAGCGTGAATATCAACCTGGTCCTTACTATCAAAGGGGGTGGTCATGGCAGTAATAACACCCTTCATTTTTTTCATGTTGCTTCACTCCTTATTTATTCAGCCAATTTTTGGGCTCTTTTCCGCTGAGACTGTCAATCACAGCTTGGGCGGTCATTAGGCTGATATTTCGGTAAGTCTCACGAGTCTCGGCTCCGGCATGCGGAGTGCATTGGATTCCAGGAGTATGAAGAATGGAGGCATCCATGGGCAGAGGTTCCTGCTCGTAAACATCTACGGCAGCGCCTGCCAGATGGCCGCTGGATACTGCCTGGACTAAGGCCTGAGTGTCCACCAGAGCGCCTCTGGCTGTGTTGATAAAATAGGCGCCTTCCTTCATTTTGGAGAATGTATCCTGATTCATGAAGTGGTGAGTCGCGGGGAGACTGGGCATATGAATACTCAAAATGTCACTGCTGGACAGAACAGTATCAAGATCGGCCAGAGTCACACCAAGGGCGCTTGCTTTTTCTTGGTTGGGGTAAGGATCATAGGCCAGCAGCTTGACGTCAAAGCCAGAAAGCTTTTTTGCGACCCGCCCCCCGATATCTCCAAAGCCAAGAAGACCAACAGTCTGTCCCTGTAAATCGCGCCCCACAGAACGAAGCCATTGTCCTTGGGATAGCTTTTGGCTCAGTTCCGGCACGCCCCGCAGACAGTTTAAAATCATGGCAACAGCCAACTCGGCTACTGCGTTGGCGTTCATACCTGCGGCGTTGACAACCTGTACCCCGTGGCGCTTTGCAGCTTCTAGGTCGATGTTATCCACACCCACACCAAACCGGGCAAGAATCTTCAGCTTGGGAGCAATTTGAAATACTTGATCATCCCAGCGATCCATCCCGATAATAGCTGCATCGATTTCCCCGGCCCATACAGCCAGTTCCTCAAAGGAATAATAGGGGAGCTCGTGGTCGTTGAGAATGAGGCTATGGCCATTGGATTCCAGCAGCTGGATAGCTTCCTGACACAGGGTCTGAAAGTGGGACGCTGTAATTAAAACCTTTCCCATTACATTACCCCCTCTAATTCAGTCCAAGCCGACGACACAGATCAGCGCAGATACTCTGATATGCATCTTCTTCCAGAAAAAGAGGTTCCGGCTCATCAGTAAGAAAAACTTTGCCCCAATCCTTCCCGTTTTGATATTTAGGTACAATATGAACATGCAGGTGAGTGCTGGTGTCGCCAAAGATGAGATAGTTAATCTTGTCTGGACTGAATTGGTCAGTAATTGCTTGGGCTGTGTGATAAACACTTTCCATCAGAGCTTTGTATTCTGGAAGAGACAGGTCAGTAACCTTTTTGACATGACGGTCAGCGACCAGAATGACTCGTCCGGGATGCGTTTGGTCGCGATGAAGATACAGTCGTCCACCGGGAAGTGCGCCAATTTCTATCAGATCAGGCCTCAGGTCCTCTCCGCCGCAGAATTTACAGCATTCAGTCATGGTTCTTCGCCTCAGCTTTCTGGGCTTTACGCTTTTTCAACATAGGAAGAACAAAGGGGTAGAACAGAGAGAGAATGGCGATGATAATAAACACGCAGGAGATGGGACGGGTAAAGAAGGTGGTCCAATCGCCATTGGGCAGCACCAAGGCACGCCGGAAGTTCTTTTCCAAAATGCCGCCCAGAATCATACCCAAAATAATGGGAGGAATGGAGAACTGCATTTTGATAAGGAAGAAGCCGAGAATACCGCATACGATCATCAGGTAGATGTCCTGTACCGTATGGTTGACGGCAAAAGTGCCCACAAAGCAGAATACAAAAATCAAGGGGGTGAGAATGATTTCGGGAACAGAGGAGATTCTGGCAAAAATCTTGATACCACCAAATCCACAGATTCCCATAAACACATTGGCAAAAAATAGGCCAATGACAATCATATAGACCTTGTCAGGGGACTCACTCATCAGCAAAGGCCCCGGAGTGATGCCGAGCATCATTAAAGCACCCAACATAATGGCAGTACAAGCATCGCCAGGGATGCTCAGAGAAAGCAGGGGAATAAGAGCACCGCCGGAAATAGCATTGTTTGCAGCCTCAGGAGCAGCAATGCCGTCTGGCGCTCCGTCACCAAACTTCTCAGGATGCTTAGACCAGCGTTTGGCTTCGTTATAACCCACCCAGGAAGCGATATCACCGCCGGTGCCGGGAATAGCTCCGATGATGGTGCCAATAACACTAGAGCGAATCAGCGTGGGGAAAATAGCAACCAAATCTTCTTTTGTAGGAAGAATACGCTCCAGTTTCTGGCTGACCTTATCGCGGTGTTTGCCAAAATTGTCTGCTACGTTGATCAAGCCCTGGGAGAAAGCAAACAAACCAATTAAAACTGGGATGTTGGAGATGCCGCCAGTGAGATAAACAGTATCAAAGGTGAAACGGTATGCACCGGTGGTGGTATCCACTCCAACTGTGGCCAAAAGCAGGCCGATAAGAGCACCCATAATACCTTTTAAAACATTTTCACTGGAGTACTGGCCACTACGCTGATGCCAAACAGGGCAAGTGCAAAACTCTCTTGTGCACTGAACTTCAGAGCAAAACTGGACAGAATGGGAGAAGTCCACAGCAGCATTAAAGCAGAGAACAGGCCGCCGAAAGTAGAGGCAGTGGTGGAAATAGAGATGGCACGACCGGGCTGGTGATATTTATGGGCCATGGGATAACCGTCCAGGCAAGTGGCAGCAGAATTGGCTGTGCCGGGGGTGTCGATCATGATAGCGGTAATGGAGCCGCCGTAGATAGCACCGCAGAAAATACCCAGCATCATCAGCACGCCCATATTGCCGTCCATAGCCAGTGCGACAGGCAACATGATGGACATGCCCATGACGGAGGAAAGCCCGGGCATTACGCCGACAAAGATTCCACATAGAACACCGCCCAGGATGGCTAATAATCCCATAGGAGTAAATACCGACATCAAGCCGGCGGTAAAAGCAGTCAACATGGATCGGATCCCTCCTTAGAAGAACTTGCCTTGGGGAAGGATAACACCCATGATCACGGTGAAGACCACATAGATAAATCCAGTGATTACAACCGTGGTGAGCCCAATCCAGATTGGGCGGCGCTCCCCCATGGCCAGCATAGTGGCGATGACGAACAGCAAAGTAGCAGGAATAAAGCCAAAGTAATTCATAATGACCGCATAAGCGATCATGATCACAAAGATCAAGAAGACACAATGGACGCCCGCAGAGCGATAGTCAATCAGAGGATCTTCTTTTTCAGTGGCCTTTTTGGATTCCAGAATAGTCTGGATCAATAAAATGACAGAACAGAGAATCAGACCGCAGCATAGCAAAACAGGCCAAAAGGCAGCGCCGGGATCGCCACTGTTACCACTGCGGGTTTCAAAGTTTGATGCCATGTAAATACCTGAAAACCCAATGATAATTAGGAATACAGACAAGAAATAGTTGTATTTTCTCACGAATACAACCCCTCCTTTCTCTTCAGACAAGCTGCGGGGCACCGGAATGGAAAATCAATTCCGGTGCCCCGGTGTTCAGACGCTACATGAACGATACTAATGTTGTGTTGGAATAACCTTAAAGGTAAGGCGTTAATTTAAGAATGGGAGGAGAGCAGATCCGTATACAGATCCATCTGCTGATCCAAAAAGTCAGACAGTTCCTCGGGGGAAAGGTTTTCTGTCTGCATACCCAAGCTGGAAAGAGTATTGGCATAACTCTCGCTCTCTACGCCCTTGCGCAGGTTCTCAGACAGATAGCTCTGAATAGCAGGATCCACGCCGGCAGGGGAGGAAATGATACAGAAGCCCATCATCTCATAATCAATCTCGTCGGGGAAAACCTCTGCGAAGGTAGGCACGTCGGGGAAAGCGGGCAGGCGCTCGTTGGAAAGGGTGCCGATGATCTTGGCGTTGCCAGCCTCCACCTGGGCGGTGGCGTTGCTGGGCTGGGCAAAGGTGGCGTCGATGTGACCGCCAACGATGGCGGTGACGCAGTCGGCGCTGCCCTCATAGGTCACGTTGGACACGTCAATGCCAAGAGCGTTTTCCATGGCGGTAATAGCCAGGGTGGGGGCAGCACCAGTGCCGGTTTCACCAATTACAATTTCACCGGGATGCTCCTTGGCATAGGCCACGAACTCTTCCAAAGTGGAGTAATTTTCATTGTTGCCGATAATAAGTACAAAGGGATCCATCAGAGCACAGGCGAGAGGAGAGAAGTCATCCACTGTCAGGTCCGTGTTGCCCAGGATGATATTGATAATAAAGTCGGTATTCATGACGCCCAGAGTATAGCCGTCGGCGGCAGAGTTGGCTACCTGAGTCAAACCAATTAAACCGCCGTTTCCGGTGACGTTAGCTACAGAGAAATTGACAGGGAAATCGGGTACGCCATCCAACACGCCGCGGACCGACAGATCGGTGCCGCCGCCAGCGGAGTACTGGACTACTACGTTTACGTTTTGATTCGGATATCCGTTCAGGCCGCCAGATCCAGAAGAATTGGACGAGTTGGAACCGGTAGAGGAACCGGAACCCGCGCTGGAATTGCTGCATGCAGCGGCTGACAGCAGCATAACACCGGTCAGAGCCAAAGCCAGAGTCTTTTTCATCCGTTTCATGTGAGAATCCTCCTTAATATGTTAGTTTAGGGTTTTAAAACACGATCTGAGATACTCGGCAGATTTCTTCATGCCGATAGAGGCGTCTGGAATATCCTGAGGGTGCCATCTCCGTTCGTATTCCAAAGATAGCCAACCGTCGTAGCCAAGGCGCTTCATTTCCTGAAGAATTGCAGGCCAGGGAACGATTCCTTCTCCTACGATTCGGGTGATAACATTTCGTTCCTCTTCTTTCGGATGAGAGACATCAGAGGAAGTGAAGGTACGACAACCATCCCGGAAAACCAGATCTTTTACATGAGTATAGTATACTTTGGAGAACTGTAAGGGCAAGGCTTGATTCCACGGTTCGTTGTTTGTAAAGGTCAAGTTTGCTTGATCGTAGAGAATGCCGACCGCAGGGTGATTGATTTCCTGTGCTAAAGAGATGCTGTCCGCAGCGGATACGGTCATGGTATTAAAGTGATTTTCCATGACGAGTTTGATCCCGTATTCTGCTGCGCGGTCTCCCAAGAGGCGCATGCTGTCCACTAAGACCTGACGTTTTTCTCCCGAAGGATCTGTATCCCCTTGAGCAAAGTTGCCGGCATAGATTCGAATAAATTCTGCTCCCATTACCTTTGCATAACCGATGACCTGTGTCAAACCATCAATTTCTTTCTCGCGGACCTGAGAGCTCAAATCATTAAAACGGGAATAATATGGGGTCAAGGCAATGATGCGAAGACCGAGCTTGTCCGCCTGGCGGCGCAGAGAATTTAGTTCGTCCAAATCTGCCTGCTGCGGGATGGCGCAGCGATAACCGTCTTGGACCACGATCTCTGCGCCATCCAGACCAATATGGTGGAAAAGTTCCAGAGCTTGGGGCAAAGTGTATTCGGGTGTTCCCATGGTGTGTCCGGCGATTTTGAACAAGCCACTCACCTCATTCCAAACCGGGGAGCCCAGCTGTGGTGAGAATACGGTGCATTAGTTCTTGGGTTTTATAGGCGTCTGCACCGCTGGTTAAAGGCTCCTTGTCATTGCTGAGGCAGTCAAAGAAGTGGTCGACCTCCTGAGTAAAGCCCATCTTATCAATGACTTTAGCCCAGCCATAGGCCAAGGGAGTCATAGAGGTAGTGTGGGATTGCTGACCATCGGTAATGGTAATTGTGTCCGGACAGTTGACCAAAACGCTTTTGTTATGGCCGTGCATTTCAAGGGTCTCCACCCACTGGCCGGAAGCGCGATCCGCCACAAGCATGGCCACAGATCCATTTTCGAACTGAAGCTATGCGGTAGCTAAAGTTTCATAGAGAGGATCTGTAAATTTGGAACAGGCTTCCACCTTTACACATTCTCCGCAGAAATAACGCAGAATATCGACCATGTGAATCGCATTTTCAAGAGTGGCGCGGTATTCGCTGGCCGGACGGTTTTTCTGCGCAATAAGCACATCGGGGGATAATTGCCCATATACCTCTTTGGCCTTTCGGTAGACCGGTGCATAGCGGCGGTTAAAAGCAATCATCAGCTTCTTGCCTGTGCGGGCGGAAGCGTCAGCCATATCATAGGCTTCCTTCAGCGTCATTCCCATGGGCTTTTCGCAAAATACATCAACTCCAGCTTCCAAGAGCCGGATCACTTGCTCCGCGTGGACGGTTTTGGGAGACAACACAAAAGCACAGTCCAGGTCTAATGAAAGTAACTCATCCAGATTATGTACTGCGTGCTGAATAGCATAGCTCTTTTGTGTTTTTTCCACACTTTCAATGTGCTTAGCAAAGGCACCAACCATTTCTACATCATTTCTGGCAGCCAGAATGGGAAGATGTGCAATGTGTGCAATGGATCCCACACCAATCAGGCCGACACGATATTTTTTTCCCATAACAAAAATAGCTCCTTTATGCTGCTTAAGACTTTGCTAAGAATCCACCGTCCACGGCAATGGTAAAGCCATTGACATAGTCGGAGGCGTCGGAGGCTAGGAAGATTGCTGCACCGGCCAGATCTTCGGGTACACCCCAGCGCTCCATAGGAATCCGGGTGTTAGTTTCGGCCATGCGGGAAGCTTCGGAGCGCATAGGAGCGGTCATATCGGTAACCATGTAGCCAGGGGCGATGCAGTTAATGTGAATGCCATAGGGAGCTGCCCACTCATTACACATATGCATGGTGATATTGCGTACCGCTGCTTTACTGGCGGTATAGGGGATTACTTTTACGCCGCCTTGATAGGATGTCATTGAACCAATGTTGATAATTTTTCCTCCGCCGCCCTGCTTGATAAACTGCCGAGCCGCTGCTTGGCACATGAAAAACAGAGCAGTCAGATTGACATCCAAGACATCCTGCCAATCCTTTCGAGAGATATCAATGGCCATGACTCGCCGGGTGATACCGGCCGCATTGACCAGGATATCTACTTTTCCAAACTGTTCGACGGTTTTCTGGATTACCACATCCGGAGTATTCTCGTCCGCTACATCCAGTTTCAGTTCCAGATAGCGCCGCCCAAGAGCTTCTACCTTTTCTTTTGTGTCTCTGTGATCGGAGCGCCCCACACCTACAATATCAGCTCCGGCTCCGGCTAGGCCAAGAGCAATTCCCTGACCAAGACCGCGGGTGGCACCAGTAACAATGGCTACTTTTCCCGCCAAACTAAATTTTTCATACGTCTCCATAGTGCTCCTCCTAAAGTGTTTTCATTCTTGCTGTGTAAAAAATTACATCAAATGTAAACGTGTTATTTATGTGAAAAAATACCATCATTTGCACAGGATGTCAAGAGCAATATCTGATTTTTTTGTTGCTTATGTGCACTATTTTTAAGTGGAAGAATTGTGCAAAGCAACTGAATCAAGAAAAATGGAGAGCTTAAGAATGCTTGAAGAAAGAAAAAAGTGCCGCTGTCTCTGTGCGAAATGTTTAGCAGAGACAGCGGCGCTTTTTAAATAAGTTTAGAGAAGATTGCGTTTAAGCGATATACAGGAAAAATAATGGATGACAGTTTCTGGATTTGTTGAAGTGAGCGGGACAAAAATAGGTGTTTATTTGATTTTTCAGCACGGGCACTGCCGCCCGGTGTGGTCGATGGAATAGTTGCCGGTGAGGATCAGCTGGGAGATGGGTACAAAGGTATAGCCCTCCTGAGTGAGCTGTTCCAGGATGGAGGGCAGGGCCTCGGGGGTGTGGAGGGCCGCGTTATGAAAGAGAACGATGGACCCCGGGCCTACCTTGCTGGTCACCCGCTGGGTGATCTCGTCGGCGGGGATCTCCTTCCAGTCCAGGCTGTCCACATCCCACTGGATGGGCTCCATCCCGATGGACCGGGCGGCCTGCACCGACTTGTCGTCGTAGTCTCCGTAGGGCATCCGAACCAGCGTGGGCCGCACCCCGGTGACTGCCTCAATTTTGTCGTTGCAGGCGTTGAGGTCAGCGATCACCTCGTCGGCGGTGAGCTGAGGATAGTGGGCGTGGGTGTTGGAGTGATTCATGACCTCGTGTCCCGCGTCGGAAAGTGCTTTTACCGATTCAGGATATTTATCCACCCAGGAGCCCACCACAAAAAAGGTGGCTTTTACCCCGTAGCGGTCCAGAATGTCAATGAGCTGCTGGGTGTCCTCATTGCCCCAGGCCGCGTCAAAGCTGATGGAGATCAGCTTCTGGTCCCGCTGGACACAGTAGATGGGCAGCTGCCGTACAGAGGCGGAAGCGCCCACTGCGGCGGGGTAGTAATTAACCACGCAGAACATGACCGCGGCCAGACACAGACATGCCGCGGCAGTCCACCACCTCTTCCTCATGAGAACGATGTGAAAGGCGCGGATTGGTTTTCTCATTCCGATCATCTCCCAAAAGCAGATTATAATCATCTATATTGTATCGAAAGAGGAAACATGCGGCAGGGAGTGCCGGGGATGAAAACAGCCCCGCCGGCAAAGAGTGCCGGTGGGGCTGAGAGAGGGAACATAAGATTAAAATACCACTTTGCCCAGGGCGGACTGGACCAGCTCCGAGGCCAGAATGCCGGTCTTGTTGCGCTCGTCCAGGATGGGATTGACCTCTACCATGTCCAGGGAGACCAGCTTTTGAGAGCGGGCGATGGTCTCCACCGCCAGGAAGGCCTCGCGGGTGGTGAGACCGCTGTGCACCACGGTGCCCGTGCCCGGCGCGGCCTCGGGGGTGATGGCGTCCACGTCAAAGCTCAGGTGAATACCCTTGGTGCCCTCGCCGGCCACCGCCATAGCCCGGCGCATGACCTCCGCCATGCCCAGCTCGTCGATCATATCGATGGGGAAGATGGTCACCCCGGCCTCCTTCATGCGGATGCGCTCCTGGGTGTCGATATCCCGTCCGCCGATCTGGACGCAGTGGGCCACATCCACATAGACGGGACCCTGGCCGAAATCCACCATACAGTCGGGACCGTAGCCGCACACAGCGGAGAAGGGCATGCCGTGCATGTTGCCGGTCTGGCTGCTCTCCTCGTTGTTCCAGTCGCCGTGGGCATCCACCCAGATAATGCCGATGGAACCATAAAACTTGGAGACTGCGGAGATGCTGCCCGCTGCGATGCTGTGGTCACCGCCCAGCACCACGGGGAAATGTCCGTTTTTCAAAGACTGATATACTGTGTGGTAGAGCCGGCGGTTCACGTCCACCACCTGCTCATAATTTCTCAGAGTAGGCTTTGTAGCACCCTTGGGGGCAGGAACAATATCACCCAGGTTTTCCACCTGGAAGCCCATGTGTTCCAGACCCTCGCACAATCCGGCATAGCGGATGGCGGTAGGTCCCATATTGACGCCCCGCTTGGACGCGCCGAAATCCATCTGCACGCCTACAAGATCGATCATACGCTCCATAGCTGTTTCACCTCAAATTCAGAATCCGGTGTTTGGCGCTCCAGCCGCTGCCTTTGTTCGAAGATGTTCTCCGATATACACCAGTATCTATAAAATAATTGATGAATAAGCTTGTGTCAAATACATTATTTTTAATATAATATTAGATATAAGCTAATTATGAACCGAGGAGGCCTAAATTATGAATTTGCGGGAGCAGGAGTATGTGCTGGCCATAGCCAATTATCAGACTTTAAAAGGGGCGGCAGAGTTCCTCAATGTGTCGCCTCCCACCCTGAGTGTGTTTCTCAGTACGCTGGAGCACACACTTGGTGTGCCCTTGTTCAACCGCTTTGGAAAGAAATTTGAGCCTACCGAGGTAGGGGAGACCTATATACGGTATGCCCGGGAGATGTGCTTTCTCAACCGCCAGTGGGAGGCGAGGTTGTATGACATAAAACACGGTGAACGGGGTGTGTTACGTCTGGGACTCCATCCTCGCCGAACCACATATCTGTTACCGGCTGCATTGCGGGAGCTGACCATTCGCCACCCGAGCATAGATGTGAAATTGTACGAAGGCAGCTCAGAAGAATTGTTCCATTTGTTGCTGGATGGAGAGGTGGATCTGATTATCAATAACCGGCCTAATCCGGCTCCGGTGCTGGAGTTTATTCCTTTTTACCGGGACCGGCTGGTGGCGGTGCTATCGCCTCTGCATCCGTTGGCTTGCAAAGCAGTTTCTATTTCCGGTAGTTCTCTGCCTTGGATCGACCTGTCCCTGTTTGCAGGGGAAATCTTTATTTTACAGCTCCCGGACCAGTCTTCGCGGATGTATACCGATCAGGCACTGGACTATGCGGGGGTGCATCCGCTGCACCATTATACGGTGGAAAATTTGGAGTCCGCTGCCCAAATGGCGGCAGAGGGGCTGGGTGTGGCGTTCAATTTCTTAGGGTATATCCAGCACTTCTCGTATCATAAGGCCATCCGGTATTTTCTGACCGGGGATCCAAATGCCTTTATTGACTACTATATTGTGCGCCGGAAAGATGCCTATCTAGCCCCATATGTGGCCGATTTTATTGAGATCCTGCAAGAACAGATTGCCCAGCAATCCCTGTTGATCCTTCCGCCGGACAAGAAGCAAGCAAAGCCGTAACTATGCTTTGAAAGAGGTGCGTCCATACTGGAAATACCGAGTGTGATTTCCAGGCGATCCAGCAAGATAATAGATAAAAAATATAACATACAAACTGGTATAAAAAAGCAAAGACCAATTGCGCCCCTGGTTTGAGTGCAAAAAATCAAAAGAGGGAAGAAAAAGATTTTCGAAAAATAAATTGCAAATAAATGTAACAAAATGTAAACATTTGTGTAATTATTATTACATAAATGAAATGATTTTTTGCAGCGCGGAAGCTGGGCAGAAGGAAAGAAAAGTTTTTCATCGCCTAAATACCCATAAAAGCGATGGGTAATTACGTTCATTTTAACCACTGCAACAAAAATAAAATTGTTTCCAATTTTTCATTGAAACTGGTGTGCGCTTCCAGTATAATGCGGCATAGTGAAGGCCGTCGGCCCCAGCCCATCCGGGTTTGGGACGGGCGGCTTAACCGCGCAATGAACAAACGATTGGAAAGGATGAACGATTTGAACCAGCTTCGACGACTGACCTCGGGCCTGCTGAGTCTGGCTCTGGTAGGTTCCACCTGTACCGCTTGGCTGCCCACCGTTGCCTCGGCCAGCCGCCAGGAGTACTCTGTTCAGACAGAGCAGGCCACCGGCTCCATTGCACTGACCCTGAGCTTTGATCTGCCCCAGCGGGTGGACGAGGTAAAGAGCCGGGATATCCAGCTCACTCTGACAGGGAACAATAAAAATATTACTGTCTCTCTAAACAACGGTTCTGCCACCGGTGCTGATGGCCTGTCCGTTTCGGTCAAGGCTCTCAACACCCATGGGGTGGAGCTGACCACCGAGAACCAGATCGGCGCCTATGAGGCTGTGATTTCCGGCCTGCCGCTGGGCACTTATAATATGGAAGTCACCGGCAACGGCTATGCCGACTGCTCCACCAAAGTCACCCTGCAGGATTACTCCCAGCACGTGCTCATGAGCACCGCTGACGGTACCTTCTCTCTGGGCGACGTGACCGGCAACGGGGTTGTAAATGCAGATGACCGCGCCGCCCTGGTTGCGCAGCTGGGTCTGACCGGCCAGCTGGACACCTACGACCTCAACGGTGACGGGGTGGTGGACGTAACCGATCTGTCCTATGTCAATAAGATGATGGATCTGGCGGCTGAGCCCCGTATCCTCTCCACCGCCGCCATCGTGGCTCCCAGGGTGGACACCTCTGCGGTCACCGTCTCTGACGGTAGCCTAGCCGACCTGTTCAATAACAGCGAGACCGCCGTCACCCTCACACCCACCCAGGATGCCGAGAAGCTCTCCATCCCCATTACCCTGGACAAGCCCACCGAGATGAGTGAGATCTCCATCTCCTCTCCCAGTGCGCAGGGCGCCATCCAGGCGGGCACCGCCCTGGTGGAGTATGAGGAAGATGACCAGGTCAAGACCATGGAGATCCCCTTCGATGCCGCCTCCCCCGAGGGAGTGTACGCCATCAGCCGCAACGCCGGCCAAAGCGTGGTTACCATCAACCTGGGTTCCAAGGTGGCCGTGAAGAAGGTCACCATCACCGTGACCAAGGTAGAGGGCCAGGAAGGTGACAAGCCTGAGTTTGCCACCGTCACCCAGATCGAGTTCCTCAAGGATATCGTGTCCGAGGAGACCAAGGCGGACACCCAGGTGAAGGGCCTGGCCGCCACCGCAGGCGACGGCGAGGTCACCCTGGTGTGGGAGAGCGTGAAGAACGTCACCGGCTACACCGTGAAGTACGGCACCAATAAGAGCGCCCTGAACCAGAGCGCCGCCTCCAACACAAACCGTACTGTCATCTCCGGCCTGGAGAACAACACCACCTACTACTTCCAGGTCATCGCCACCAACGGCGACTGGAGCGGCACTCCCTCCGCCGTCCTGTCCGTCATGCCTCTGGCCGCCAGCATTCCCGGCGCTCCCTCCAACATCCTGGTGGAGGCTGCCGACAGCGCCCTGCGCGTCAGCTGGGGCAAGACCAAGGACGCCACCTACTACCAGGTCTTTTACCGGGAGCAGGGTGCGGAGAGCTGGAACCAGTGGGGCGGCAACATCTCCGGTACCAGCACTGCCATCACCGGCCTGACCAACGGCACCACCTACGAGGTGGCTGTGAAGGCGGGCAACCATAAGGGTGTGGGTCCTTACTCTTCCATTGCTACTGGCATTCCCAACAAGGAAGGGTTTGAACTGCCGGCGCTGCCTACCGACGGACGCATCGATAATGGGGAGATCACTTCCATTGTCATGCAGGACCCCTCCAACGTAAACCGGAACCTGTGCCCCAACTTTGATGTGACCACCCACCTCACCGACAACGATCCAAACACCTACTGGATTGCTGCTACCTACACCCAGAACAGCAATATTACTTATACTTTCCGCACCACCCACGACATGAATTATCTGCTGGTGGTGCCCTATCTGGATGCTACTTATAAAAACCGTATTGCCAACTATACCGTTACGCTGAAGGGTGAGGACGGTGAGATTCTGGCTACCTATTACCGGGACGGTGTTAATATCACCGGCAGCAACTACTATATTCTCCCCTTCCCTGAAACCAAGGGAGTCAAGAGTGTTACCGTGGCTCTGGGCGAGAAGACCGGCGGTCCCCGGGTAAGCGTCTCTGAAATCGCTTTCTATGAGAGCGAGAATCTGGTCAGCGGAATTGCTGATCTCTTTACCGACGGCACCTTCACCCAGCTGAAGAGTACCGTTAAGCAGGATCAGATCACCAATCTGAAGAACCGCCTCAGTGCGCTGGGCAGCTTCTATCTGGATCTCGCCCGGCTCACCGATGAGCTGAATTTGGCCCAGGCCCTGCTGACCCAGGACAGCGATGCCCTGGGTCTGGTGAAGAACGACTTCCAGGGCCGCAGCACCTCCGCTGCCGCCGATCAGACCGCCGGCCAGAGCGCCAGCGACCTGCAGCCCCTGGGCATTACCGCCCAGGCCGGCGCCACCGTGGCCATCTACGCCGAGCTGCCCAGCGACGCCACCGTCTATGTGGTGCCCACCCAGTTCTACGGCGAGTCCGGCGTGTGGAAGGGCACTCCCGTGGCCCTGCAGAACGGCCGCAACTACATTACCATTGAGCAGATCGGCAGCCTGGCCAACCGGGGCGGCCCCCTTTATCTGACCTACTCCGGCAGCAACCCCGAGGCCATCAAGCTTCAGGCCCGTGTGCTGAATAACGCCTGGGAGATGCCGGTGCTGGAGCTGTCCAACTGGTACAGCATGGGTGAGTCCGCCCGGAAGGATGCCATCCGGACCTATGTCCAGGAGCTGTCCGCCTATGTGGCCGCTCTGCCCACCTCCGGCCTGACCACCAATGTCCGCAACGCCACCGAGATCTCCACCCCCAGCGTGCTCCTGTCCCTCCCCGCCGACCAGGTGCTTTCCGGCCTGAAGAGCGCGGGCAGCGATGAGGACGCCATGGTCAATGCCATGTATCAGAACGTGCTGGCCTGGGAGGAGGAGCTCTTCATCGCCAACAAGGTCCAGGGCATCATTGACTCCAATGCCACCCTGACCAGCTATCAGTATCCCATGACCACCCGCCAGAACATCCGCTACATGCGCATGTTCGCCGGTGCCTTCATGTACGCTGCCGGCAACCACATCGGCGTGGAGTACGGCTCTACTTCCGCTCTGGTCCAGGGCAAGCCCACTTCCGTCACCGGCGCGGGCAAGGCCAACGGCCTGTTCGGCTGGGGCATCGCCCACGAGATCGGCCACAACATGGACAAACTGGGTAAGGCCGAAATCACCAACAACATCTACTCCCTGGCCCTCCAGGCCTGGGACGGAAGCTCCATGGCCCTGGATACCCGCCTCACTGCGGACGAACGCTGGGAAACCATCTTTAATAAGGTGGCTCAGGGCCGTCCCAGCTCCGCCAACAATGTGTTCGTGCAGCTGGGTATGTACTGGCAGCTCCACCTGGCCCATGACAATGCTGCCCAGCCCCTGGCCTTCTACAATCAGTTCTTCAAGCTGTGGAAGTCCGGCGCACACAGCGGCTATACCTACGACGAGCGCGTGGCCCTCATCGCCTCCCAGGTGGCCGACCGCAACCTCACCGAGTTCTTCACCCGCTGGGGCATGACCCTCAGCGATGAGGTGAAGGGCATGCTGGACGACTACCAGACTGAGTCCCGTGCCATCTGGTATCTCAATGATGCCTCCCGCACCTACCGCCTGAATAGCGGCAGCGCCGCCAGCGGTTCCGCCACGGTCTCCGCCTCTGCCAATGAGTCCAAGGTTACCCTGAGCATCAGCCACACCGACAGCGACAAGATCCTGGGCTACGAGATCCGCCGCAATAACGTGGTCATCGGCTTTACCACCGAGAGCACCTATGTGGACGATCTGGGCGCCGCCAACAACCTGACCTACACCTACTCTGTGGTGCCCGTGGATAAGCTGGGCAACCTGGGCAGCGAGGCCAAGAGCAACGAGGTCCGGGTGGCCTACGACAAGACCATCTCCTCTGACCTGTACGACCTGAGCCATCAGGACGGTACCATTACCATCACCATGAAGAATGGCGCGTCCGTCCCCGTCACCGGCATCAAGGTGACCGGCACCGGCCTGTCCGGCAGCTACACCGTGAAGGTGAAGGCCAACGCCGGCGCCGACTGGACCACCGCCAAGACCGGTACCCTGTCTGACGACACCGTGGTGGCCTACTTCACCAAGCCCGGCGCCGCTGAGAGCGACACCCGCATCTGGACTTACGATGCCGCTGTGCTGGAGATCACCGGCATCCCCGAGGACGCTACCGTCCAGCTGCTGGACTACCTCGGCGACCGTGTGGACTTCTACGAGGGCGCCACTGTGGGCGTGCTGAAGGACGACTATAAGTACGGCGACGGCCAGGACGACGTCATCAAGAAGGGCACCCTGGTGATCCTGGGTACCTACCGCGGCGATCCCACCTACAACTATGTGAGCGTCGAGGCGGTGTACAACACCACCAGCGAGGCCGCCGAGGCCAACGGCGTCACCACCATCACCCGTGCCATAAACGGCTACGGACTGCTGCTGGCTGAGATCCCCGCCGACGGCGCGGTCAGCGACACCAGCGACGGCTTCTTTATCTTCGTGCCTGACCTGGAGAAGGAAAAGGAGCTCAACGCCCAGAGCGGCGTCACCGACGACTATCCCCTGGAGATTCGTGCGGTGTTCTACCGTACCGACGATCCCAACAATGCCGAGAGCAAGCGCGTTACCAGTGAGACCCTGTGGATCAGCTTCCCCGGGGAGGACGACTTGCCTCTGATCGACCTGAAAAGCGACCTGAGCGAACTGAACTGAAAGGATGAACATGTTGCGTAAACTTTCTGCTATCCTGATGACCCTGTGTCTGACGGTGGGGGCCATGACTCCTTTGGCCCACGCCGCCGGCGGTCTGCGGCTGGTGACCTCCTCCCAGGAGGCCGCCAGCCAGGAGGTGGGCTTCTCCGGCGTGTCCTCCAACTGCCAGAGTTTCCAGGCCACCTTTAATCTCTCTAACAGCACGGCCATCTACGACTTTATGGCCAACGACGTTCTGGATGCCCTGCCCGGTATCTATACCACCTACAAGCAGGAGGGCAGCGCCGTCACCGTCTATGTCACCACCAAGTCCGGTGTGCTGACCGGCGACGGTTCCCTGACTCTGGGCACCATCTCCGCAAACGACGGCACCAATTTCACCGTGGAAAAGGCCTCAGGTGTGAAGGTGGTGGGCTCTGACAACTCCGAGACCACCTATACCCAGGTGGACCAGGGCGGCTCCTCCGGGGGAAGCTCCTCCGGCGGCAGCTCTTCCGGTGGTTCCTCCTCCGGCGGCTCCACCACCACTACCCGGACCATCACCATCCAGAGCTCCTTCGGCGGCAAGGTGACGGCCAGCGCCTCCCAGGCCGCCCAGGGCAAAGTGATCACCCTCACCGCCCTTCCCAATTCCGGCTATGTGCTCAAGTCTCTGACTGTGACAACCGCGTCCGGCACTTCCGTGCCTGTGGCCAACCAGAGCAGCGGCAAGTATACCTTTACCATGCCCGCTGCTGCCGTCACCGTCAAGGCGGTCTTTGCCGCCCAGGAGACGGACCCCGACTTCCCCTTTGCCGATGTGGCCAAGGGCAGCTGGTACTATGAGGGCGTGCGCTACGCCTACGAGAACGGCCTGATGAGCGGCACTGGGGAGGGGACCTTCTCTCCCGACCTGCCCACCGGCCGCGGCATGCTGGTCACCATCCTCTACCGTCTGGCGGGCAGCCCCGCTGCAGGCAGCGCCTCCTTTACCGATGTGGCCAAGGGCCAGTGGTATGCGGACGGTGTGGCCTGGGCCAGCGCCAACGGTGTGGTCTCCGGCTATCCCGACGGCAGCTTCCGGCCCAATGACACCATTACCCGGGAGCAGATGGCCGCTATCCTCTACCAGTACGCCCGCATCCAGGGTAAGCTGGATGACAGCCGGGCCGATCTGTCCATCTTCTCCGATCTGGATTCCCTCAGCGCCTATGCCAAGGAGCCCATGAGCTGGGCCGTGGCCCAGGGCCTGTTCAGCGGCGTGTCTGCCGATACCCTGGCTCCCGGTGGTTCCACCACCCGCGCCCAGGCGGCGGTCATTTTGACGGCCTTCTCCAAGGCACAGGGCTAAAAGACTCCTGTATATGGAAAAAAGGAAGGAAATCCTCCATAAATGCAGCAAAAAAGCGGCCGATCCCGGCCGCTTTTTTGCTGTCTCCCGTTTACAATGGAATGGGACCTGTGATATAATAAAACCACTTTTATAAAAGTGAGGGGGAGCAACGATGTGCGCCCACAGACCACTGTCCACCGTTGAGGTGCGCAAACAGAATCGAAATCGCGTCTATCGCCACCTGATCACCCTTTGGGAGCCTGTCACCAAGCAGGAGCTGGCGTTTCGCCTGTCCATGAGTCTGCCCACCCTGTCTCAAAACCTCAATGAATTGGCGGAGATGGGACTGATTGACCGCTCAGCCACCACCGACTCCACCGGCGGACGGCGGCCCAGGCTGATCGCGCCCCTGCCCAATGCCCGGTTTGCCCTGGGCGCGGAGCTGACCGGAGGGGATCTGCGCCTGGTAGCGGTAAATCTGCGCCAGGAGACAGTGGCCTACCAGAAGATCATCCTGCCCTTTTCCAATACGGCGGAGTATGGAGCCCGCCTGGCCGAGCTGATCGAGGTATTTTTGGATGAAAATCATCTGGACCGGGACAAGCTGCTGGGCGTGGGGCTGACGCTGCCGGGCATCATCGGCCCGGACCAGAGTACCATTGAATATGCTCCCACCATCGGCGTGCATACCTCCACACCCTGCCGCTTTACCAGCGCCATTCCCTATCCCACCCTGTTGGACAACGACGCCAACTGCGGCGGATTTGGGGAGTGGTGGAACCGCACCGATCAGCAGAGCATGGCCTATCTCTCCCTGAGCCGGGGCGTTGGCGGTGCCATTCTGGTAGGTGGGCAGCTGTACGATGGTATCAGCCATCGGGCCGCTGAGTTTGGCCACATGTGCCTGCATCCGGGAGGCCGCCGCTGTGAGTGCGGCCGCCAAGGCTGTCTGGAGGCCTACTGCTCCGCTGCGCGCATCTCCGACGATTTGGACGTTACTCTGGAGGTGTTCTTCCAGCGCCTGGAACAGAGCAACTCTCCCTATCAGGAGCTGTGGAAGAACTATCTGGAGGACCTGGCCACCGCAGTTACCACCATCCACACGATTTTGGATTGCCCAGTGATGATCGGGGGAGCGGTCTCTCAGTATCTGCCGCCTTACCGCAGCCAGCTGGCCAAGCTCATCCGGGAGCTGGACCCCCTGTCCGACCAGACCGACTTTTTCACCTTCTGCCCCAGTTACAGCCGCTCCATCTGTATTGGCGCAGCCACCCGTTTTCTCTACGATTTTGTCAATCAACTCTGAGTATTCCACCGCCCTGAAGGGCGGTGGAATTTTTTGTTGTCAATCTGTTCAAAGTTAAATGATTCAATTTGTACAAGACGCTAAATGTACAAATTTGAAAAAATGCTGTTGACATTCGAATTTGTTTTGTTGTATTCTATGGACAGAAAGAGAAAGGATTTTTACAAAAGTTCTTTCTCTAACTCGGAAGCCGTCGAATGTCGGCGGCATCATTTTAAATGAAGGTGCGATTGAAATGAAAAAGCGTATCCTGGCTCTTGCTCTGTCTGCGGCCATGGCCCTGTCTCTGGCTGCCTGCTCTGGCGGCGGCGATGCTTCCGGCTCTGGTTCTGGTTCCGACTCCGGTTCCGGCTCCAACTCCGGCGAGACCAAGAAGGTCGGCCTGTCCATGCCCACCCAGTCCCTGGAGCGGTGGAACCGTGACGGCTCTTACCTGGATGAGCAGTTCAAGAGCGCCGGCTATGAGACCATCATTACTTACTCCGACAACGATACCAACCGTCAGGTCAGCGACATCCAGAACATGATCGCTGAGGGCGTGGATCTGCTGGTGGTGGCCGCCATCGACGGCGAGACCCTGAACACCGTGATGAACGAGGCCGGCGAGGCTGGCATTCCCGTCATCGCTTATGACCGTCTGATCATGAATGACAACGTTTCCTACTACGTGTCCTTTGATAACTACACCGTCGGTACCCTGCAGGGCCAGTACATCGTGGATGCCCTGGATCTGGAGAACGCCGCCGGCCCCTTCAACATCGAGCTGACCGCCGGTGACCCCGCCGACAACAACGCCGGCTACTTCTTCCAGGGTGCTATGGACGTGCTCCAGCCCTACATGGATTCCGGTAAGCTGAATGTGGTTTCCGGCCAGACTGACTTTGACGCCGTGGCCACCGATAAGTGGGATACCTCCACCGCTCTGGACCGTGCTCAGACCGTGCTGGCTTCCTACTACGCTGACGGCACCCAGGTCGATGCCTGGCTGTGCTCCAACGACTCCACCGCTCTGGGCGTGGCTCAGGCCATCGAGTCTGACTACAC